>NZ_JBNUPF010000009.1:0-67463 GCF_050409565.1 Facklamia sp. P12955 | reverse complement strand
GTACTTTCTTCTTTAGAGCTTATTTCTTTGGTACTCTCTTCTTTAGAGCTCTCTTCTTTGGTACTTTCTTCTTTAGTTGTTTCCTCTTTAGTTGTTTCCTCTTCAGTTTCTTCATTCATCACTTCAGTAGCTGTTGTTTCATCAACGGATGTGTCAGTATTCGTGGTAGTGTTCTCATTTGTACAACCAACTAATAGAGCAATGGCTGATAGAGATAGCACTCCCACTTTCATCTGATTTAAAATTGATTTTTTCATTCAACTCTCCCTTTCATCAATAGAATTTATTAATCAGCAACAATAAAATGAATATGCTTATTTTATGACAAACATATTTCATTCAGCTTTATTGTACGAACGAAAACGCAACAAGTCAAACAATTCAATATTAAATTAGATATAAACAACATATATTATAGATGATGAAAACTTGCTAGAAAATTTATTATTAAATTTAATTATCAAATTATTCAAAATTACTTAGCATAGATTGCTTAAGGAGAATCATGTAGCCGGCTTATCTTGAAGCTTAAATATAAAATTTAAAAAGCAAAGCCTATGAATTATGTTAAGAGGGATTTTATTTTTTTGTTAGTCGCTTTATAGAAAGAAAGTGTATAAATGAATCAGCAAAAACACCTATTATAATTTGAAAGAATTAGCGAATACCCCAATTAAAGTCATTGATTCAAAATTTAATTCAGGCGCTCAGTGACTGGTGGTTAAAAAAGCTGCAGAAGTTTTAGCCGCTAGAGAGGACTTTTAAGAAACGGTTAAAAGAATAGAAGGAACTATTAAGAAAACGCATCTCTTTATTAACGCTCCTACCTTGAAATATATGTTAAATCAGGATGCATAGCTAGGGCGCAGGTTTTTGTTGCCAATAAGGTCATTTTAAAACCAGTAGTCTCGATGGATGAGGTTGGCGGCGGGGTAGCAATAGGTATGACCATTAGTTAAAAGGGTAATATTAAAAAGATTCAAAAATGAGTTAATAATTGTATGCAAGAGCATACAATTATTAACTATGCTAGTGTTCATGCCTATGGAGGCCAATGCGTGCAAGAATTTGAGGAATATTAAACTTAATTAATTAGTAGGGGGCTAGATTATACGATGGAAATTTTAGCATTTGTAGCGATGAGTGCGAGGATAGGTTCGGTCGCTATCGCTTTAACTACTGAATCGAATAAGAAGGGGGTTAACTGGATTTTAAAAGAGTAATTATATATAGTATGTTATTTATAGTCACCTTGGTGATCGCCACTCAAGGCTTTATGACTAAAATGGAGGTGGCTTGATGTTGCCACTTCTTTTCCCCTTTATTTATTTCACTATTATTTTTTTGATTACTACTAAAATTAAGGGCAACTCAATTGTCGATATAGGGTGAGGCTTAGTCTTTGTGTTGCAAGGAATCTTTAATTTTATTGTCGGCTCGGTAAGCTATTCGATTATTAAATACAATCAATTTGATTTTTCTATGAGTCATAATTACATTGTAATAATTAGCTTGCTAATTGCTGTCATTGGTCTGTTTGTCGAAGTGGTTGGCGATGAACAACTTAGATAACACATAAATAAAAACACAGGCAAATGACTCCGAACAGACTTATGGTCAATGCCCCGTCATCCTAATTATTTTAGAGAGATCTTAGTTTGGGTCGACCTATATATTAGTGGGTTCACCTTATTATTTATTCAAGCCGTTCATCCTGTTTATTATATCGTTCTAGTTATTTCTCCTCTAGTAATGGCGACAGTATTGATAAAAATATCTATTCCTTTATTAGAAAAAATATGTAGTAATATGAAGATTGGCAAGAATATAATCAAAGAGTCCCTATGTTATTTCCATGGGGCAAGAAATAACATCTAATAAAAAATCTTCCTAACAAACTGTTTTGAGACAGTTTGTTAGGAAGTTATTTTGTATTAAAGTTCGAAGTTAAAATGGATAGGAGGTTGGAGGTCAAATCTATTCACTACGAAGAGCTTCAACCGGGTTTTTGCGTGAAGCTTGTTTAGATGGAATTAAACCAGCAATAAATGATAGTAGAATGCTTAAGCCAATTAAGATAAGGGCATTTTTAAAAGATAAGCTGACTGTGACATCTTCTTCTAATAAGTGCAGCAATAAATTGTTTAAAGGAGTGTGTAATAAATAAGTAAACCCGATGCCTAATAATCCTGAAAACAAGCCGATAATAATCGTTTCAGCATTAAAAACCGTTGAAATATTTCTTTTTGAGGCGCCGATGGCTCTTAGAATACCAATTTCTTTTGTGCGTTCTAATACTGAGATATAAGTGATGATCCCGATCATAATCGATGATACGAGTAATGATACGCTGACAAAAGCAATGAGAACGTAGGTAATAACATTCACAATTTCCGAAACGGAAGACATGATTAAGCCGGCAAAGTCGGAGTAGGTAATTTTTTCCTTTTCACTAACAGTCTGATTATAAGCTTCAATTGCGTCAGAAATAGCTTCTTTATCAGCAAAATCATCTGCATAAATACTGATTGCAGAAGGATTTTCAGTAGAAACGACACCAAATTCTTTTAAATTAGTGTCGTAACTAGCCGGTGCAATTGAAGAATCATAAATTTCAAGAAGGGACGAATCATCCAGGTCTTTAACGACTTGATTAAATGGATCCGCGATATTAGCCGGATTGTCAGCTAAATTTGGCTCTGTTGTTGCGAACGGTTCTAAGCTTTGCTGTTTTGCTTGAATTTGCTTAATAAATTCAGCTTGTTGACTGAGGGTGAAATCCTCTAAATAATGATAGACATCTTCAATTTTTTCTCTATCGTTAGCTGCTTCAAAAGCTAGACCATTTAAAACGTTGGTTTTTGGTTGCTTTTTTTGTGCTTGAACGATGTCACTTTGATTGACATAAGCCATTAAAAAGTTTCTTAATTTGCGTGTATAAGCAAGCGGAGTGCGAATGGTTAAGGTTTTAGCATTATCAACTGGTTGAATGATACCGGAAATTTTTATCGGGATAGCTTTTTCTTTAACAACTTTTTCAATCGTTAAGGGATCGTCAGTCAGTTTTTGATAATTACCTCGCGCGTTTTTCTCATAGTAATCACTGCGAGGTAATAAATAAAAAGTTTGATTGCGTAGGTCTTTAAACCGAAGTGTCTTTTTTTCGAGGTGAAGTTCTTCATCATTTTCTATTTGATTGAGAATTTTCTCATAATCTTCAGAGGGGAGCATGCCAAACTCGTAAAAATCAGAAAGGCTGATTTCATTGGCTTCATTTACAACCAGCACCATCTCATTATATTTTTCAGGCCATTTACCATCGATTAAATGATAATTATCCTTTACAACTGGGCTAATAACTTGCTCACCTTGACCTGGAAGAAGTTCGCTAATTTTTGTGTTGGGTTGATTAAACGAGTTTGAAGGGGAACTAAAGTTTGTTCTTGGTTGTCGATTCACACTTTCAAAAGAACTACCATCAGTATTGATCAAACGCTCATTTTCGTCGTAGGCGAATAAATCAAAATTGATAGCGTAAGAATAAACGATACCATTTTTGCCGACATAGTTAGAAAGTTTATTGTCATCTTGATCTAAATATTTTTTGAAAGCTGTTAAATTATTTTGGCGAAAAGAAGAATTGAACTCACTCATTTGTTCAAGCGATTCATTGTTACTGTAGATGACGTCTAAATTTTCATTGTTAGAGTCGGTATCTTCTGTTTCTTTAGTAGAAGTTTCCGCTCTTCTTGCCGACATTAATTGATTAAAGTCGACAGACTCTTGTTCAATGGTTATTGGATAGGCCGACATAGTCTCTTCTTGGACGTTATCAATATAGTTATTCACGCCGGTCGATAGCGATAGAATGAGGGCAATTCCAATAATCCCGATGGACCCTGCAAAAGCTGTCAAAAACGTTCGGGCTTTTTTAGCGTTTAAATTATTAAAACTTAACGACAAGGCCGTAAGAAACGACATGGAAGACTTGCCCATGCTTTCATGCTTAGAGTTTTTGTTTTCTTCAATGGCTAAAGGATGGGTGTCAGAAATGACTTTGCCGTCTTGCAATTCAATAATGCGGTTGGAGTATTGGTGAGCCAATTCAGCATTATGAGTAACCATCACGACCAAACGTTTTTTGGCAACGTTTTTTAATAGGTTCATTATTTGAAGGCTAGTCTGTGTATCTAAGGCTCCTGTCGGTTCATCGGCTAAAAGAATATCTGGCTCATTGACTAATGCTCGTGCGATCGCAACTCGTTGCATTTGCCCCCCAGATAATTGATTGGGCTGTTTGTTGATATGATCTTTTAACCCTACTTCCTCTAAGGCTTTGATAGCTTTTTGCTTCCGAAGCTTGGCTGAAATTCCTGAAATAGTAAGTGCCAATTCAACATTGGATAAAACGGATTGGTGAGGGATTAAATTATAGCTTTGAAAGACAAAACCGACCGAGTGGTTGCGGTATGAATCCCAGTCTTTGTCTTTATAATTTTTGGTTGAAATGCCATTAATAATAATATCACCACTGTCATAGCGGTCCAAGCCGCCAATGATATTGAGTAACGTCGTTTTACCTGACCCGCTGTGACCTAAAATAGATACAAACTCATTGTCTCTTAAATTGAACGTCACATTATCCAAGGCTTTTTGCTTAAAGCCCCCTGTATGGTAACTTTTGGTTATTTTTTCTATTTGGTGCATTGTAAAACTCCTTCATTGAAAGATTTACGAATAAATGGTAATAGTCTCATTTCAAACAAAGTATATCACTAATACCGACCTAATTCGATCCTAGCGCAAACAAAAAATAGCAACACAATATCTTCCACCTAAAAAAACTCAAGTCGAAAGTTTTAAGGTATGCGTGGGAAGCCTTGCGATAAAATAGTAAGTGTGATCAATTGTCTGATAAGGATGTTTTTTATATTGTTTGCTTAATGGGACATGAACGACTAAAATAATCCGTCAGGTAACGATTGGAGTATTATTTTATAATATAAATCTATCAGTTTCTAAAATGACACCAAGGGGAGCTAGTTTGTAGGATGCTTAAAGGGAACAGTGCATAAGTTTTCCAAGCAATAGCCATTGTGGCCTACCACTTAATTAAATAGAATTTTAAGAAGTTATCTAATAAATCAGGCCTATTTATCAGAAACTCTGATAGGTCCGCGGCCTGTTAGTAAGTTATAATAGCATCAGGAATATTATTTAGATGCATCCATCCAAGATGTTGAGAGTGGTTTTGTTTATAGGAAGCCTGTTGTTCACAAAAGCGGTAGGACTTAAATAATGCTAGTGCAACTAATAGAAAAAGAGCGAGGGGTTAATTTTGAATAGTAAGCGTATGTTAGATTGTTTCGCAAGTGATTTTGCTACGATGACTTCCTCGGATTTACTCAATAGTATACGAGCTAATGAAGGCAGAACTTTATTAGTAGAATTAAGAGAAGATCGAACTCCTCACCTACCTGATCTTACTAACAGTGAACTTGCTCGAGCCGCTGGTGCGGATTTGATTTTGCTCAATCAAGTAGATGTTTTTAATCCAAAGATATGGGCTTTACCAGATACGCCACATCCAATTGAAACTTTGAAACAGTTTGTCCAACGTCCCATCGGTGTCAATTTAGAACCGGTAGCCAGTGAGGGACATTATTTGGAAAAAGTAAAGAGCCTAGTTGAGGGGCGTATATGTAGTGTTGAAAGCTTAAAAAGAGTGGAAGAATTGGGGTTAGATTTTATATGCTTAACAGGAAACCCACAATCCGGAGTTAGTAATCAGGCAATAGTAGAAGGTATTCGTCTGGCGAAAAACCATTATTCTGGCATTGTGATTGCTGGCAAAATGCATGGGGCAGCCTATGATGAACCTATTTCTTCAGAAGAATGGGTGCAACACTTTTTGACAGCTGGGGCTGAAATTATCATATTACCTCAAGTTGGAACCGTGCCTGGTTACTCGATGGAAGAGTTTAGGCGCAGTTGTCAGTTGATTCACAAAGTGGGGGCTTTGAGTTTAGCAGCTAACGGGACGAGTCAGGATTGTTCACAAAAAGAGGTGGTTACTCAATTGGGATTAACTGCTAAAATAGGTGGTGCAGATATTTTGCATATTGGTTGTTCGGGTAGTGGGGGCATTGCCCCGTTTGAAAATATTATGCAATTATCGATTGCCATTTGAGGGTTGAATCACACGCTTAGAAGAATGGCCATATCCAATCTTCGATAAAGACTCTGCTTCAAGACTTATTACTAAAAAAGATGGAAAGGATGTGGTAGGCTAGAATAGATAATTATTTAGGGATTTAGTCATTCCAACAACTTAAAGAATAAAGGAGAAAAATATGAAAAAAACATTAAAAAGCATCTTAGCAGCATCGCTCACTTTATCAACTGTGTTAGCACCTTTAACAGCTATGGCTCAAGAAGAAAATGCAGGTATAGAAATTAGCTTTATGATTCCTGATTGGGGAGCTCCATCGGATGAAATGTTGGCTAGATTTGAAGAAGAGTATGGGATTAAAGTCAATGTTTTACCAACTAGTTGGGACGATATTCGTGATAAGTTAGCGATTGCAGCTGCAAGTAACACGGTGGCAGCGGATGTCTTTGAAGTAGATTGGTCTTGGATGGGAGAATTCACCAGCGCAGATTGGTTGGCTCCTATTGATTTGCCAGATGCGGATGCTTTTCCAGCAATCGAGCAATTTATGCTAAACGATGAGGTCTATGCAGTCCCTTATGCAAATGATTTTCGGATTGCCTACTACAATACAAAAATGTATGAGGAGGCTGGCTTAGAAGAACCGCCAGTAACTTGGGATCAAGTGATGGAACAAGCTAAAACTATTAAAGATGCTGGAATTACAGAATACCCAGTATCGCTTCCGTTAGGTGCGGATGAAAATTTAACGACTACTTTCTTCTGGTTGGCTTATACACGCAATGGTATTTTATTTAATGAGGATAATACTTTGAATGAAGAAGCGTCTCTCGATGCATTAACTATTATTAAGGCTTTATCAGATGAAGAATTAATTAATCCAGGTAATGTGAACGGTTCGGGAATGGACGCTTACAGACAGATTAACTCAGGAGATACTGCCTTTATAGTAGGCCCATCTTCATTTGTTGGTCGCGTTAATAATGAAGAGGAGTCAACAGTAGTTGGACAGGTAAAACCAATTTTACTGCCAGGTGTTGATGCAAACGCTGAAAGAACAGTACCTTTCCAAGAAGCAGTAGGTATTTCACCAAATACTGAAAATATGGAAGCTGCTCAAACCTTCGTTAAGTGGTATACTTCCGAAGAAACTCAATTAGAATTATTTGATGCGGTAGGAGCACTTCCTACACGATTAAGCATCTTACAGCAGCTAATTGATGAGGAAAAGATTAAAAACACAGGTGCGATGGTTGAATTGGCTGAAATGGTTGAATCGCCATTCCCAAATGGGGTGCCAGAATATTACACCGAAATGAGTGCCGAAATTTATAATACTATCAATAAAATGGTAACTTCAGATCTTTCTGCCGAAGAGGTTGTTAAAGAATTAGTTGAAAAAGTAAATAGTGTTGTTGAGGAATTTGCTGAGTAATTAATAATAAATCTAGGTGTAGTGCACTACACCTAGATTTAAATTTTTAAGGGTTGATCCGTGCTATTATAAAAATGATAGTAGGGATCAATGATTTAAAAGGAGTTTATTATGAAAAAATCTAAAAAAGCCATTTTTCTAATCTTACCCATGATGCTTATCATGGGATTGTTCGTCTACTTACCAATTGTACGCACCTTCATCTACAGTCTTCATGCGTTTAAATTAAGTAGACCAGACCGCTTTAAGTTTATCGGACTCGATAATTATAAAGAGGTTTTACTCTCAGAAGATTTTCATCATGCTTTTCAAAATAGTTTGATGGTTTTTTTATTAGTCGTCTTTTTAACCGTCATTTCCAGCATTATTGTGGGACTTTTGCTCAATA
Organism: Facklamia sp. P12955; assembly: GCF_050409565.1. Lineage (NCBI taxonomy): Bacteria > Bacillati > Bacillota > Bacilli > Lactobacillales > Aerococcaceae > Facklamia > Facklamia sp. P12955. Next base: position 59,468 of record NZ_JBNUPF010000009.1, on the reverse strand, counting down.
AGCGGACAGTTATTAGCCCAATGCTAACGGGTATTGCAATTGTTCCTTGGGCTTTGCCCCCCCTAGTTAATGGTATTGTCTGGCAATTTATTTTTCATCCCAGTTATGGTTTTATGAATAAATTATTGATGAGTCTTTCAATTATTGATCAGCCAGTTGCTTGGATTAATAATCGTTATTTACTCCTAATTGTCGTTTCAATTGTAATTGCTTGGCGGGTGGTACCTTTTTGTGCCATTTTAATTTTGGCAACCCTACAAACAATTCCTAAAGAAATCTACGAAGCGGCTAAAATGGATGGTGCCAGTCGTTATTCAGAGTTTTTCTATATAACGCTAAGAATGATTTTGCCTACACTTTCAATTGTGTTAATCCAAGCAACTATGGCAGGTTTAAATGTTTTTGATGAGGTAATTTCTTTAGTAGGTTACCGTTATGAAGGACAAACCCTTTTAATATATAATTATTTAAATACCTTTAGCTTTTTAGACTTTGGTCTAGGGTCAGCGATTACCTATATAATCATGATTTTATCGGGGATTATTGGTTACTTTTATATTCGTTCGCTAAGATTGGAGGGAGATCATGCTTAAAAATAAACGTTGGGATTGGTTATACATTATAACTGTAATTATCTTTCTGCTATTCACTTTAGGTCCCCTTATTTGGGCTTTTATAATTAGCGTCACCCCTAAAGCAGAATTAATGAAAGCGGGAGGTCGCTTTCTACCCAGTCAAGCAACTTTTACAAATTATCAAAGCTTGTTTGATCCGACAGATAAGGCACATATAACCATTTTTAATGGCTTAAAGAATTCCTTAATTAGTTCCTTATATACTCTCTTTATTGGGGTACCTTTAGCTGTTTTAACCAGTTACGCTATGGTGCGTTTTCGCTTTCGCTTACGAAAAGTGATTTTACGCTTATTATTGATTACCATCGTTATTCCTGTGTTTACCACCATCATTCCAATATTTGCTATTTTTTCAAACTATCAGTTGCTGGATAAGCTTTTCTGGATTAGTGTCATTTATGTGACTGCTTTTTTACCTCTAGCAACTTGGATGTTGATTACGCATTTTAATAAGATTCCTAAAGAAATGTGGGAAGCAGCAGAACTCGATGGTTGTACAGAATGGCAGCTTTTCTGGAGGGTGATTTTACCCATGTCACGAACAGCTATTATTACCTGTGTCTTAATTCTCTTGTTAATGAGTTGGAGCCAATTTCAAATCCCAATGATTTTAACGTCAACTCAGAATAATAAAGTAATTACCCTAGTTCTATCTGAGTTTATGACAAGAGATGCTATTGACTATAGTATGATTGCAGCCTCTGGTTTAATAGCTATTATTCCACCAGCAGTTATCGCAATGGTTTTTAGAAAAGATCTTGTATCAGGTTTATCAGCAGGGTCAATTAAAGGATAGTATTTCCTAGAAAGGAACAATCCCCACTCCAATTCCCAGAAATGAAAGATGACTTTTTGCTCTTCTTTGCAAACTAGTGATTTGAGGCATTGAGTCAGGATGGATATCTTTAGAACCATAAATATGCTCTAAGGCCATATCAGGATAGGCAGAATGGGCGATTAGGTCAAAGTTACTTGAAAAAGATAGAATATTGCTTTGAGATCCTAATAAAAATGAGTTGTTAGGATTTAAGAGCCAAGAATAACAGTAAAAGTATTGTGCTGGGAAATTAGTTAAATATCTTTTTTTAAAGGCTCGAGCTAAGTAAAAAGCAGTTGAAGAGTGTGCTTCATCAATTAAACTATCTTGCATGATGTGGACACTAATAATAGGGAGAGCATCTTGAAGGATTTTACTACCGTTATTAATGTAAGAAATGTCTTTAGGAAGAGTGGCTGAATCAAAAAGAGTAAATTCAAATTGAAGCTCGCCTAACTTGAAAATCCTAAGACGAAAGATACGTGCTAACCATTCAAAATCATCTGTTGATAAACCGACAGACTGGGATAAGTTAATACGTAAAAAAAGGTCGGATAGTGTATTTTGTAATATATTAAGAGGGAGATCGTACTTTTTATACAGCTCTATTAAAGCTTGAATACATACAATCATAATGACCAATTGTTGCCAATCATTTAGTTGAATATTAGTTAGCAGAAAGTCTTGCTTAATAATTTGCTGTAAAACTGCCAAGTAAACTGTTTGATTATCTTTAAAGTCTTTTAACGCTCTTTGAATGGTTGTTAATTCAATCTGGCGAGACTTAATGGTTTGAGACTGATTGTATTTTTGACAAAAGGTTTGGATTTGTTGGCTATCAATCGAAAAGTTTTTAAACCCGTTTTGGTAGAAATACGAGTATGATAAGTAGGTCATGGTTGCTCCTCCTTGAAGATTTAAAATAAGTATAGCACGGGATTCTACTAAGCACACAAATTTGTTAAAGGAATGATTAAATGTCTAACGGGTTAACCATATATTTTGTCCGTCATGGTGAAACGTTTTTTAATAAGAATGGGCGTACCCAAGGGTGGTGTGATCCTTTATTGACAGCAGAAGGGATTCAAGCAGTTAAAGATTTAGGCGAAAAATTAAGTAAGGTTAAATTTGATGCGGCGATTGTAAGTGATTTAAAGAGAACACGTACCACAGCCGAAATTCTCATTGAACAAAGTATCTATCCGAATTGGATGATTCCCATTATAGAAATGGCAGATTTTCGAGAAATTAGCTTTGGTTCCTTTGAAGGTATGGAAAGCTATCAAACTTGGGATATCATAAGGAGATATTTGGGTTTTGATTCTGTAGAGAGTATGTTGAGAAATACAACAGAAAAACAAAGGCTGACAGCATTACAACCTGCTGACCCTCTAGGTCAAGGAGAAGACTATGCTGTTTATTGTAAGCGTCTTAAAGAAGGAATGGATAAATTGTTTAATGAATTAATTGAGACGGAGGCTTGTATCTTATTTGTTGGACACAGTATCAATATTCGCCATATACTTCAAATTCTATTACCAAAAACAGAACATATTGATGAGTTTTATGATATGCGGTCTATGAATAATGGGGGCGTGGTAATTATTCAAAAAGTAAGAGAGGGCTTTAAACTCAAACAGTTTATAGACAAAAAGTTCGTTTAACTAACAGAGGGTTGTTTTTGTTCACTTTAGACAAAACACATTGTAAAGTTGAGCAAATATAACAATGAGAAATGAAACCGTTTTACACTATAATGTATGCAAGATACAAATGGGCAAAATTTGGAAAGGGTGCGAACTATGATAAAAATTTCACCAGCAGAAATCGATCGCCAAATGGATTGGATTTCGAGTATTTCTGATAAAGAAGGAAAAGGTACTACAAGACTTTTATATAGCAAATCATGGATTGAAGCTCAGAATGCCTTGAAAGAACTTTTTGAAAAAGAGGGGATGAAGGTAGAGTTCGACGAAGTAGGGAATATGTTTGCAACAGTTGAAGGTAGTGAAGAGCCAGAATCAATCATCGCCTCAGGATCGCATATTGATACAGTTGTTGATGGTGGTCGTCTAGATGGCCAATTGGGTATTATGTCTGCCTACTTAGCGATTAAGGGGTTGGTTGAAGAATACGGCCAACCAAAGAAATCTTTGCGAATTGTTTCGATGGCAGAAGAGGAAGGCTCTCGTTTTCCATATGCCTTTTGGGGATCTAAAAATATTTTTGGTTTAGCGAAAAAAGAAGATGTTGAAACCATTAAGGACAATGACGGTGTTCCTTTTGAGACAGCTATGAAGGAAGCAGGCTTTAATTACCTTGTAGATTCTCCACGCTTTAATCACTTTGATGCTTTTGTAGAATTACATATTGAACAAGGAAACTTCTTGGAAAATGCAGGCAAAAAAGTTGGGGTTGTTAATGCCATAGTGGGGCAAAAACGCTACACCATTAAATTAAAGGGTGAAGCTAATCATGCCGGAACGACCTTAATGAGATATCGTAAAGATGTCATCGACTGTTACGCTAGAATTGTTTCTGAAGTCATTGATAAAGCAAATGAAATTGGCGATCCTTTAGTCGTAACCTTTGGCCACGTAGAAGTAAAGCCTAATGTGGTGAATGTTGTTCCTGGAGAAATGGAATTTTCAATTGATACTAGACACACTAACCAGGAAGCTCTCGATGAGTTTGCTGTATTTATTGAAACAACTATTGAGAAACATTGTCATGAAAAAGCGATTGAAGTAGAAATGAATTTATGGATGAATGAGCCACCAGTGCCAATGGATCCTGAGATTGTTAAAGTTTTAGAAAAAGTTTGTCAGGATAACCAATTAAATTATCAAATCATGCATTCAGGAGCGGGGCATGATTCACAGATATTTGCTCCACAAGTTCCAACAGCTATGATCTTCGTTCCTTCCATCAAAGGAATTAGTCATAATCCGGAAGAACATACCGAGGCGGTGGATATTGTTGAAGGGATACAAGCTTTAGCAGAGGCCTTAAAAGAATTGGCCTATTAAAATAATTTGGAGGACTTTTAATAATGGAACATAATGATGTCTTAGTAAGACAAGAACAAATTGATTTGTTTAAATCAAGGGGATATACCAATGATGACATATTGCCTAATAAGCCAGAACAACGTAGTATGTCAACACTTAACTTCTTTACTCTGTGGATGGGATCGGTCCATAATATTCCTAATTATCTAACTGTTGGTGGCTTTCTAGCTTTAGGGGTGGCACCTATTCACGTGTTCTTAGCTATCATTTTGGCGGGACTAGCAGTAGCGGGACTAATGACAGTTAACGGTAAAGCAGGGTCTATGTATGGCATTCCATTTGCCATTCATTTACGTTCTGTTTATGGTAGTGCAGGATCTAAATTGCCTGGCTTTCTAAGGGGAGTTGTGGCAGCTATTGCTTGGTTTGGGGTCCAAAACTATGCAGGTTCGAAAGCTTTGTTGATCTTAGTAAGTAGAATTTGGCCAGCTTTCTTGAATGTTGGTGAAGGCATTAATATTTTAGGCCTTTCTGTACCAGCCTTTTTATCATTTGTAGTCTTCTTCTTGATCAATGTAATGATTGGCTTAGGGGGAGGCCGCGTATTAAACAAATTTACAGCTATACTAAATCCACTTATTTATGTTGTGTTCGGAGGAATGGTTGTTTGGGGATTGAGTGTAGCGGGCGGGTTTGGACCAATTTTCGACCATGTAACAGCTGTTAATCAATCGGTTGCAACCCCTCTAGCCTATTTGATTATTATTGCATCTACCTTATCTGTTTGGGCAGCTCCAGGAGTAAGTGTTTCTGACTTTACTCAAAACGCAACTTCCACCAAGTCTCAAACAATAGGACAAATCTTATCGTTGTTAGTTGGGTATGTCATTTTTGCTTTTGCAAGTATCACTGTTTTAAATGGTGCGGCCATTACTGGTGTTTCACATCAAGGAGATGTCTTACAAATTATTAATCAATGGGACTCTATGCCGGCTATTTTCTTGGCTTCTTTTGTCTTATTGATGACAACCGTTTCAACTAATGCGACTGGTAATATTATTCCAGCAGCCTTCCAGTTAACAGCTCTTTTTCCACAAAAAATTAATTATCGTAAAGGTGTTATCATCGCAAGTATTATCAGTTTTATCATAATGCCTTGGAAATTCATGGAGTCAGGGAGTGTAATTCTAGTTTTCCTTAACTATATTGGAAGCTTGTTAGGCCCTGTAGCCGGTGTTATGATTGCTCACTTCTACTTTGTGGACAAACAAAAGATCGACTTGGATTTACTATACTATTCACCAGAGCAAGCAGCGGATAACCCTTATTCTGGTGTCAATAAGAAAGCTTATATCGCAACCATTTGTGGGTTTGTTGTTTCAATTGTCGGACAATTTATCCCAGCCCTAGAGTTTCTGTCCCAAATCTCTTGGATTGATGGTTTTGTAGTGGGATTACTTGTTTACTTTGTATTAAATCGTGCAGAATAATTAAATTTAATTATTTTGGACGCTTAATAAAAATTTATTAGGAGGTTATTTTATGTCATATGATTTAGTCATCAAGAATGGTCAAGTCATTTTAGAAAGCGGCGCAGTTGTGACCGATTTGGCAGTCAAAGACGGAAAGATTGCTGCAATTGGTGAAAATTTATCGGCTGAGCAAGAGGTTAACGCTAAAGGATTAATTGTTAGTCCGGGAATGTTTGATTGTCACGTTCATATTACTGAAAATGGTGGAGGGTATCGTGATGAGTGGGAAGGTTATGTTACAGGAACTTCTGCTTGTGCTAAGGGAGGAGTAACTTCTTTCTTAGAAATGCCATTGAACCAAGTACCAGCAACAACTGATGAAGCGAGTATTAAGGACAAATACCAATCTGGTCAAGGTAAATTAAAAGTGGATGTTTTCTCATTTGGAGGACTCGTTCCTTATAATGTTGAAACAGGTGGTATTCAAGAATTAAATGAGAACGGTGTAACGGCCTATAAATGTTTTATGGCAACTTGTGGCGACCGTTCAATTGATGGAGACTTCCAAAATGTGGATGACTATTCACTCTACGAAGGGATGAAACAAATTGCTAAGACAGGAAAAGTTCTAGCTATCCATGCTGAAAATGCAGCGATTACTGATCGCCTAGGTGAAAAAGCAAAAGCGGAAGGCAAATCAAAATTGTCAGAGTATGTGGCGACTCGTCCAGTCTTTACAGAGGTGGAACCTATTCAACGAGCAATTCTTTTTGCTAAAGAAACAGGCTGTCGTATTCATATCTGTCACGTGGCTTGCCCAGAAGGTGTGGAAGCAGTTATTAAAGGGCAACAAGAAGGTGTCGATGTCACTTGTGAGACTTGTTTACATTATTTATACTTTACAACAGACCAATTAGATGCTATTGGAAATGTGGCTAAATGTTCACCACCAATCCGTGATAAAGAAGCTCAAGATGGTTTATGGGATTATGTCTTTTCAGGGGATATTATTTCATCAATCTCTGATCATTCTCCATGTACCCCAGACTTGAAAGATAAAGAAAATGCATTTGATGCTTGGGGCGGTATCTCAGGCGTACAAAATGATGTCGATGTGTTCTTTGATGAAGCAGTTAATAAGCGTGGTATGTCTCTTGAGCAATTTGCACAAGTGATTGCGACACAACCAGCCCGTCGTTTTGGTATTGATGATACAAAAGGAAGCTTATCAGTAGGCAAAGATGCAGATATCGTTTTAATTGATCCTAATAAATCTTACGTCTTAACTGCTGAAGATTTAGAATATCGCAATAAGATCAGTCCTTATATTGGTAGCGAAATTGGTGCAACTGTTATGGCTACTTATGTAAGAGGACATGAGGTTTATAGCATAGATAAGGGAGTAACAGAGGAGTTTGTTGGAGAATTTAAATAATTAAATATAGACTAATTTGTTTTCAGAAGAAGCAAATAGTCCCTAAGAATAGATTGGATCTAATTCTTAGGGGTTTTTTAATACCAACAGAAGACTTTTTAATTAGAAGAGCAAAGTGATGATTGGTATGGTAACGACTGAGAGCAGAGAAGTCATAAAGACCATCTGACTAGCAAACTCAGGATGATTGTCGTAATTTTGAGCAAACATAGCTACATAAGATGCTGTCGGCATAGCTAACATGATAGTCGGAATAATTAACTCATAGTTTGAGAAATTAAAAGCTTTTAAAGTAAAGAGAATTATTAGAGGTATAAAAACGAGTTTGAGTAAAGCTTGAATATATAAGAATTTATTAGCGAATATCTTAGAAATATCACTGCGCGATAGAATTAAACCAACAACAATCATGGCTAGCGGTGAAGTTGCCGGGCTTAAAATATTCAAAACTTTATCCAAGGGTTGAGGAACTCGCCAACTAAAAAGAAAGAAGATTAAACCAACGACTATCGATAAGATGCCGGGACTTAGAACAATTTTTTTCCAATTAAATTCTACCTTACCTGAACCGTTTCTTCCCATTAAATAAATACCAATTGACCATGAGACAGTTTCAAATAAAAACCCGGCGCCGATAACAGCATAGAATAGAGCTTCTTCTCCTAAGAGATTACTAACAATAGGGTAACCCATAAAAGAGGTATTAGATAAAAGAAGGGCCACTCTAAAAACATCCTGCTCGGAAATACTTAACTTAGTTTGTTTAGCAACTAACCATCCTAATAACAACATACCAGCATAACAAACGGCTACAATTATTAGAATTGTAAAAGCTCTTTGCACACGTTCAATATTAAAATCTAATTGCATGGCATTAAAGATGGTTGCCGGCATGGTGATATACAAAACAAGGTTGGTAATATCTTTTTGACCTTGAGCACTGATTACTTTCCACCTACCAGCAAAAAAGCCAATAATAATAAGAATGAATAAGACGAGCACACTTTGAAGCGTGGACATAAAATCTAACTGCATAAAAACATCCTTTCAATTTTTATTTAATTTGATAACGAATCAAGCCACTCTATGACTTGCAGATAAACCTCTCTCCCTTTTGTTAAATTTGTTCGATCGAAATCATGATCTGCAGAAGCAACCTCAATCAAATGACTTTGATTAGCGAATTTGTTTAGTTGTTTTGATTGTTGAATGGGAACATCAGGGTCTTTATCAGCATGGACAAGAAGTAAAGGAGGTAGTAGGTTAATTTGCTCTTTAGTGAGTGAAAAACTGTTTGGATCATCCGTTAGAAATTCAATCCAATTTCCAACTTGTCTACAATAGAGGTAGATTAAATAACGCTCATTTTCGTTTCCCTGACTGATAGGTTTGTTTTGAATGAAAGTCTCGATTAATTCTTTGGACACTTTCGCAAATTTATTATGGTAAGGATTAGGATAGATAAAGTTTGCATCATTTAACTTGTAATAGCCATAAAAGCTGATGATAGTTTTCAACCATTTAGAAGGCCTTCTTGTAGCTAGTTGTAGGGCAAGATAAGCTCCGGCTGACCGGCCAAATAGATTGTATGAAGGATCTATTTGGCCTGCTAATTGATAACCTGCATTTTGATACCATTCAAGAGTTTTGCTTAAAAGATTAATGATTTGCTCTAAATTACTTTCAGGAGCTAATAAGTAGTCAAGAGCTAGTATCGAATATCCTTTACTGTTAAGTAATTCGATATATTCGCCCGGCAAGTCTTCGCGTTGACCAAAAATCAGTCCACCACCGTGAAGATAAATCAACATCTGGCTTTGTGGCAGTGAAGATCTATATAGTGTAGCTGAAATTTTATAGTGAGGAGTTTGAAAAACATCAATTATTTGTCGAATTTAAATCACCTTCTTCTAAATAGGGAGATGGAGCCCATTCTTGTAAGGTTATTTTAACATTCTTTTTAACGCATCCACTACAAATTTAAAATGAAAGAAACCTTATTTTTGTTCGAAATGAACAAAAGAAGGCGTTTTATTTGTAAACTGAGCAATCGAATTATATGAAGGAAAACGATATAATAGTAGACAAAGGGAGGGGTTTTCTTGTTATTCACAAAAATTCAAAAAGGTAATTATCAAGACTCTATTAACTTGATGCTTTTATCAGCAGAAATTAATAAAGTTGATGGTGTTACTCAAGCACAGGTTATGATGGCGACGGATGCAAATAAGGATATCTTTAAAGGGGCCGGTTTATCTACTCCTGAATTAGAATCTGCTGGTGCTAATGATTTGGCAATTGTAGTTGAAACAGAAGATCAAGCAGTTTTTGACAAAGTTTTAGAAGAAATCGATCATTTTCTGGCAGACCTAACGGTTAAGAAAGAATCTGATAATAAGGTAGATGTTGATAACTGGGAGGAAGCAATGGAAGCTTTACCAGATGCTAATTTAGCCTTAGTATCTATTCCAGGAGAGTATGCAGCCTATGAGATAGAAAAGGCGCTTGATAATAATTTACATGTTTTCTCATTCTCAGATAACGTTTCAATGGAAGATGAAGTGAGACTAAAAGAGAAGGCGCATGAAAAAGGACTCTTATTCATGGGGCCTGATTGTGGGACAGGAATCATTTCGAGTATTCCAATGGCCTTTACCAATGTTGTGAAACCAGGAAATATTGGTGTGGTTGGAGCTTCAGGGACAGGCATTCAAGAAGTCACAACCATTATTGATCGTTTAGGTGGCGGAGTAGTTCACGCTATTGGCACTGGTGGTAGAGACTTGAAGGAAGCAGTTGGCGCACGTACCATGATTGACGCCATTATCGCTTTAGAAAAGCACCCATTGACAGATGTCATCTGTGTTATTTCTAAACCACCTGCAAAAGAAGTAAGGGATCAAGTTGTTAAAGTATTACAATCCCTATCCAAGCCTGTAGTAGCCATTTTCTTAGGTGAAAAACCAACCGAACATATTGGTAATGTAGCTTTAGCTTATACATTAGAAGAAGCAGCTAGAATAGCAATAGACTTAGCTAATGGTGAAGAAGTCAAAGCTAAATATGTGGACGGGTTAGATAACCAAATCCAATCTCAATTAAAAGACAAAACAGTAAAAGGTCTTTACTCAGGTGGAACATTAGCAAATGAAGCAGCTATGCTAATTGCAGATGCTTTAGAACTAGGAGATATTCAAAACGAAGAAGGTTACATCTTAAATACGCACGGTTTCCAAGTGATGGACTTAGGAGACGATGTTTATACACAAGGTAAACCACATCCAATGATTGACCCAAGTATTCGAATTGAAAAGTTAGAAGAAGCTTTTGCAGATGAAAAGACAGGTGTTATTTTATTAGATGTTGTCTTAGGATATGGTTCACACCCAGATATGGCTAATGCTCTGATTCCTACTATTCAAGAAAATCTCTCAAAATTGGCTGATAGTGAACGTGAAGTTTATGTTGTTGCGACTGTAACGGGAACACCAAATGATCCTCAAGATTACGATAAGGCTGTAGCCAACTTAAAAGAAGCGGGCGTTTATGTTGAAACAACTAACGCAAAAGCGATTCGTTTAGCTTTAGAATTGATGGGCGTTCACTATCAATTTGCTGCTAAAGAACATGTGGCTTATACAGGCGAAAAGATCGAATTACCTAGTCCAAGTGAACACGTTCAAGAATTAGTGATGACTTCTCCACGTGTTATAAATATTGGTATCGAAAGTTTTGTGGATCCAATTATTAAGTTTGGAGGCAAAGCTATTCAATACAACTGGCGACCAAAAGCAGGTGGCAATAAGAAATTAATCAAGATCTTAAATGAACTAGAAAAACATGCAGAGGCTATTGATGAAGCCAACCAGAAAGTAATTGGTCGTATGCGAGATTCGCAACCTTACTTAATCGATGTGAAATATGCTAAAGAGGTTATCCCAGAATTAAATACGGATAAAAAAGTTGTTTTACATGCTGGACCACCAGTGAAATTTGAAAACATGACGGGTCCAATGCAAGGTTCAGTTATTGGAGCGATGCTATTTGAAGGCTGGGCTTCCAATCATGAAGAAGCACAACAACAAATTGATGCTGGAGAAATCACCTTCATGCCTTGTCACCATGTGGGCGCAGTAGGCCCTATGGGCGGAATTACTACTGCTAATTTCCCTGTCTTTATCGTTGAAAATAAAGCAGACGGTACCACTGGTTACTGTATTATGAACGAAGGGATCGGAACGGTATTACGTTTCGGAGCCAACAATGAGGAAGTTATTACTCGTCTTGAATGGATGCATGATGTATTAGGGCCTGTATTAGGACAAGCGTTACGTCAAATTGAAGGTGGTATTAATGTCAATGTTATGATTGCTAAAGCCATTACCATGGGTGATGAATTCCACCAAAGAAATATTGCGGCTTCCCTCGTATTCTTAAAAGAAATTGCTCCAATCATTACATCCTTAGATATTGATGCTAAACAAAAGCAGGAAGTGATTCAATTCTTAGCGGATACCGACCAGTTCTTCCTCAATATTGCGATGGCTACTGGCAAAGCGATTGTTGACTACGCACGTAAGATTCAAGAAGGCTGTATTGTTACCACTATGGCACGTAATGGTGAAAACTTTGGTGTTCGTATTGCAGCCATGGGTGACCAATGGTTTACTGCACCTGTTAATACGCCGAAGGGTCTATATTTCACTGGTTATAGTGAAGAAGACGGTAGTAAGGATATCGGAGACTCTGCAATTACAGAGACTATCGGTTTAGGTGGTTCAGCCATTGTAGCGGCCCCTGGAGTGACACGCTTTATCGGTGCAGGTGGTTTTGAAGACGCAGTTCGCATTTCCAATGAACAAGCAAAAATAGTCAGCGCACAAAACCCTAACTGGTCTATTCCAACTTGGGATTTCCGTGGAGCTAACTTAGGAATCGATATTCGTAAAGTTGTTGAAACAGGAATTGAACCAATTATTAATACTGGTATTGCACATAAGAAAGCAGGTGTCGGTCAAGTAGGTGCTGGAACGGTTACTGCTCCGATTGCTTGCTTTGAAAAAGCTTTAGTAGCTTTTGCGGAATCATTAGGAATTAAGGTGGATGAATAAGCTAGTAGCGGATAAAACAGCCCTATTGATCTCGACTTATCTTTTCCCCTTAGAAGATCAAATATATTGGGTCGACTCTGTCTTTGAACATGGGATTAATTTAGTCACAAGAAAGACAGAGGGTTCACAACAACTGATTTATCTTTCAGCAGTTAATCAAGAAAAGGCTTCTGTAATAGGTGTTCAGTTAGAAAACAAGCAAGTGTTTAATCAGTTGATGCGCTGTCTGAAGCCGGGTGAACAAATTCGACAGCGTAACCATTCATGGATTGTCTATACGCGCCCTTTACCCCTAAAAATTGATCTAGTCGACTATCAAAGATATTCTTGTTGTTTACCCGCTTATTCTTTAAAGCTAACCGTTAAAGATTTAAAACAGCTTATTGATAGCCTGAGAAAAGCCAAAGTTTATCAGCAATCGGCTTTTAATAAGTTAGCTACACTGCAAAATTACTATCAAAACAAATTGCTTGGCGATCTACAAAATGATTTATTGACTGATCCAGCTAAAATGTCAGATTTAGTCCAATTTCTTTTTGGTAAAGGGCTTGGACTAACTCCTTCGGGAGATGACTTTTTACAAGGAATGCTAGTTATGGAACAGAGTCTCTTAAGTCGCCGAGGTCCAATTGCTTCGTTTGAACAAACCTGTGTAATATTATCTAATCTCATCCAGCAAGCGCTGAAAGTAAAAGCAACAACTAAAGTTAGTCAAGCCTATTATCATGCTGCTTTAGCAAGACAAGTCAATCCGATATGGCTGAAATTGATTGAGGCGATAGAGAATCAAGCAACTGATCAGTTAAGTCAATCAATTCGTGCAATCCAATCGTATGGGCACACTTCAGGTAATGATATGCTCTTGGGAGCACAATTTTACTTACAACTAATACTAAAAAACAAACTTTTAAAAGGAGAGGTTTAAATGGGATATAAAAACAATAAAACAGGTTATAGAGATGGTTTATTAGAAAGTCGTGCTGTGGTTGAGAAAGACTTATATGCAATTTTACCGCATGATGGTTTAGTGAATAATCAGATTCCAGGATTTGAAAATGTTTTGATTTCAATTTTAGGCTCACCTGCTCTTGGCGCTAGCTTTAATGATTATATTGCAGAGTTCCAAGAAGGCGGTAAGAACGAACGTGGTTTTGGTGGAGAAGGGCTTGAAACATTTGCTTATGTTATCTCAGGTAAATTAAAAGTAAGTGATGGTAAAGAAGAACACCTATTAACAGATGGTGGCTACGCTTTCTTCCCAGTAGATCAATTAATGTATCTAGAAAATGCTCAAAAAGAGATAACAGAAGTTTTCTTGTACCAACGACGTTATGATGCTATTGAAGGTCATGAAGCGCATAAAGTGGTGGGTAATAAAGCTGATTTACAACCAATTGAGTATGAAGGTATGAAAGACGTCCTCTTATGGAACTTCTTGCCAACAGATGATTTTGGCTTTGATATGAATATTCATATTCTTGAATTCCAACCAGGAGCTAGTCATGGATATATCGAAACCCACTATCAAGAACATGGTGCTTATCTACTTTCTGGTCAAGGAATGTATAACCTTGATAATAAGTGGTTCCCGGTCGAAAAAGGTGACTACATCTTTATGGGAAGATATTCTTTACAATGCGCTTATGCTGTTGGACGTGACGAACCTTTATCTTATGTTTATTCTAAAGATGCTAACCGCAACCCTAAACTATAGGAGGATAAAATGACAGATAAAAATGAAACAGTAAAAATTCAAGCCAGTCGTCTACAAGACTTAATAAAAAAGAAGTTAATGGCAGCAGGACTACCAGAAGATTCGGCTTTAGAAACGGCTAAACACTTAACTTATGCTGATTTATCTGATATTCATTCTCACGGAGCTGTTCGTGTTGCATATTATGCTGAACGCATTGCCAAGGGGGGCGTGACCAAAGAACCAAAGATTACTTATACAAAAACAGGTCCTGCGACAGCTACTTTTGATGGTGACAATGGTCAAGGACATTATATTGCTAATCTTGCTTTAGAAAAAGTCATCGAATTAGTAAAAGAAAATGGAATTGCCATGGTAGGAGTCACCCATGTTAGTCATACAGGTATGTTAGCTTACTATGTTGAGAAGTTGGCAGAAGCTGGTTATGTTAGCCTGTCGATGACACAATCTGATCCTATGGTAGTGCCTTTTGGAGGGTCTGAAAATTATTTTGGAACCAATCCGATTGCTTTTGGTGCACCTCGCAAGGAGGGTCGTCCAATCTTCTTTGATATGGCAACCACTGTTCAAGCTTGGGGCAAAGTCTTGGATGCGCGTTCAAAGGGCGAGTCAATTCCGGATACCTGGGCAGTTGATGCTGAAGGTAATTCGACCACCGATCCACATAAAGTAGCAGGTCTTTTACCAATTGCGGGTCCCAAGGGATATGGTTTAATGATGATTGTTGATATTCTTTCGGGTATGCTCTTTGGCTTACCTTTTGGTAAGAGTGTCTCTTCAATGTATAATGATTTAGACAAGGGCAGAGACTTAGGACACGTTTATATCGCGGTCGACCCAGCACGCTTTACTAGCTTGGATCAATTTACTTCCAATATTGAACAAATGGTAGAGGAGTTGCATGCTATCAAACCAGCTGATGGCTTCGATCAGGTCTACTATCCTGGAGAATTAGCGGTTTTAAGCACAGAACGTAATCTTGAAAAAGGGATTGATATTCCAAAACATATTATCGATTACCTTGAGTCAGATACTGTTCATTTTAATCAGTATGGTAATAAAGGCGCTTTTGCTGAATAAACCACATAAGCTTAGAAAAAACAAGATAATTAATAAATTTAAAAATAGTCTAACAATCTATCAATTGCTAGACTATTTTTTATATTGAAGAAAGTGATAAGCGTCAAGTCTTTTAAAAAAGGAAGATGAAAATCAGTTATAAAATTGCTCAAGCAAGAAATTGTTATTTTGGTTAGTCTCAGTCTAAGTTGTTTTATATCCTATAAAAGATGGCTTGTAAAAGTAGGAAGGAATTAAATCTCTTGGTATAATGAGTTTACTAAGGAGATGGTTTGTGTGGTATCCGTAGAAAAATTATTAACAATCGACTACCTCTCGGAGATTAAATTATTAACAGATAGAAAAACAATTGAACACCAAGAAGTTAGTAACGTCGAAATAACTGAAACACCCGATGTTGAGTTTTATATCAGTCCGGAGACGTTAATTCTTACAACCGGAATGATTTTTAAAGATGATCAGTTGCAGATGATTCCCTTTATCGATTCATTAATTCGTGCTAAAGGAGTAGGTTTAGCCATTAAATCAGGACGTTTTCTTAATGGAGAACTCCATCCCAAAGTGATTGATTATGCCAATCAGCGCAACTTTCCTATTATTAATATACCTGATAAATATCCACTCGGACGCTTACTCCATCAAATTTCAAATTATATCTGGAATCAACGAAAAGAAGAAATTGAGTTTGCGCTAAGTATTCAAAAGCAATTCTCAGACCTTTTACTTAACAATACTTCCATTGATAAAGTAATCAATGAATTCAGTAAAATCATTAAATGTCCGATTATTCTCTTGAGCCCAATAAAAAAAGTGGTGAGTTATTCGCATCATTTCACTAAAAAACCACTTCTTATTCAATCGTTGCAGGAGCAGTTTCAAAAGCGATTTAAACAAAAACAAGTCCCTAATGATTATTTTAAAATGAAAGATGAAAATGACCAGACACTTCTAATCTCTGCCAGCAGTGTCTTTGTATTTAAATACTTTCCCCATTACTTGCTCATATTAAACCCAGAGAATATGACCTACCCCATATCTGCCTTTACGATTGATCAAGCCAAATTAGTTCTTTCCTATATTCTTTATAAAACGGAAAAAGTTTTTTCCAGCTATTTACACACTTCCTCTAGTTTTATGTTAGAGACTATGGGAGGAGATACCTTAAATAAAGGGATTCTTTATAAAACGATTGAAGAAATTAAATATGTTGACTCCAACTATTACTTGGCTGTTGAAGTAAATGTTTCAAGTGCACTGGAACCTAAATTAAAAACAGTTAAACTCTATGAAAAATATGCGTTAATTTTAGATTTTCTAAAAATTTATGGTCAAGAATATTTTAAGGATATGTTTTTATTTCAAACAGACGCTAATGCCCATCTCTATCTAATCTTACAAAATCATGTCGGTAATCTGGATGAGAAATTAATGCAGTGTCATGATGATTTGTTAAAACTGGTTAATATTGACATGATTTTTAGCGTCGGCGAATCAGTCAGTTCAATTGATCAAGTATCCAGGTCGATTGACCAAGCATCCTTAGCATTTAAAGCTCGATTGACAGATTATAATAAAGAGACTATTAGCTATTATAACAATTCGGGAGTTCAACATCTTTTTCACGATATCGACAGTAAAGATATTAATTATTTTTGCGAATCAGTACTAAAAGAGTTAGCGTATCCTCAAACAAATAATTTAAAAGAATTACGTGAAACCCTTAAGGTATACTTAGATAATCAGTGTGAGACAACGTTAACTGCCAATATACTATTTGTTCATCGAAATACCGTCAAATATCGTATTGAGAAATGTCAAGAATTATTAGGAGTTGATGTTACCGACCCAAGAGCGTCCTTAAACATTAGAATAGCCTTAATGCTTAGCGTCTAGCTTATCAGTCATATGCAGATCAGTTTGAGCAAACTCTTATGGCTCATCGCTGGAGTTAAGAGAGTTTGCTATTTTATTGCAAAGGACTTTAATAAAGATAAAAAATGCTAAAAGTTAAAACCTCTTGAAAAAAAACGAACATACGTTCTATAATGTTGAAGAGGTGATTCGATGTTGAAGGAAGAACAAGCGCTGGAAATTAATTTTTTTGATTTGGCCTATCGACAATTAGAAGAAGATTATATGAGATATTCAGCTGTAGGTTTGCCTCTTTATTGTGTAATCGACAGCATTATTAAGATGATGCAAAGAGATGAGATAACATTTTTTATCTTACCTCGAGCAAAAAGTTTAGACGGCAAAAATCATTGTTTTTATTTTCGTGTAGTTGATAAGTTCTATGAATATCGTGGCTGTGATTTGTTTTAAAATTTATTTAATGGACAAACATGCAGAATATATTATTAATAAGTAAAGATGTTATAATCAAAATGGAAACGTTTTTTTGAATTGAGTTGAGGGGTACCTAAAGGTCGTTAGTTTAAAATGTAAAAAGGAATGATAAATATGTTAGAACAAACAAAGAGTCAAGCTGTTAATAGAACAGATTTTTGGATAATAGCTGATTTCATCTCTTTTTTTCTTACCATATTTGTCAATTATTTGGGGGGATCAGGTTTAATTAATGATATGAGCCAGCAAGAAGTATCTGCTAAATATACAACACTGATTACTCCCGCTGGTTTTGCTTTTAGTATATGGGGTGTGATTTACACCTTAGTGTTAATCACGCTGACTTATTTAGCCTTTAAGCGTGATGATAAAAAAATTATGCATACTATTTCACTGATTTCTCCTTTATTTATCGTTTCCTGTCTTTTTAATATGGGTTGGATCTTTAGTTTTTCATACGAATTGATAGGTCTTTCTGTTGTGATGATTTTTATATTACTCTTAGCATTAATGAAACTGATTGAAAAAATTAATTATAACAGTAAAAATATTTCTTATAATTTACCAGCTTACGCTTTTACACTCTATGCTGCTTGGGTTTTAATCGCAACTTTTTTAAACATCTCTATTTTCTTAGTCAAAATAGGCTGGGATGGCTTTGGTATCTCAGATTCAGTGTGGTCATTGGTGGTTATTATTATTGCCATTGTTTTCGTTGTAGGCTATGTCTTTATGTATAAGAATGCTTTCTTTCCTATCTCAATAGCTTGGGCTTTCTATGGCATTTATAGTAATTATGAAGAAGGTGTACATAGTCCGGAATTAGTAACAAGTATTAAAGCTGTCTTATTAGCTGGTTTAGCTATCTTAGTAGTATCGGCTATCTATCGGTTTGTTAGGAATAAAAATAGCATCTTCCCAAAGGATCTAAACAGCCAAAATCAATGAGTAGAAAGGGAACAAATATGGTGGGTCAAAATTTCAAAAAAAGAAAGTCAATCTCTTTGGAGAAGAAATAAGTATTTAGTTCTTTCTAAATTTCAAAATATTTACTTAGAGATTAAAGAGCACCTTAAAAATGATCATGTTGACCTCGAATATGTTCGTGGAAAAAAGATATTGCCGAAAAATGCCAGAAAACCAAAAGCAAAGCGTAAATGCCTTGCTTCATGGATGGGCTTATTTTAAAAAACAAGCCAATCAGCAGGAAAAAGATGATTTTTAAGCAGCTTAGAGGTCTATCCACAAGGAAAAATCGAACCAAAAGATGTCATTAAATATATCAACCATTTACTTGAGCGATACACCAATTCTTATTTACAGGCATCGACTTTACTAAAATAAAAGCGAATTTAAATAAATTTCCAATTAGAGTCTTCTACTCATTTAATTTAAGTTTTTAACTAGGATTGAATGGTGAAAGGCTCTTTTTATTAGAAAAAACCTTCCAAAAGGAAGGTCAAAATTAATTAGAGTTAATTTGAAGGTTGATATCTACCAAATGCGATAAGCTATAGCAAAATCCATTTGGCCAATAGCTTTATCCCAACGACAAGTCATAAAGGCAGCCATGTCATCGCCATTTCCGTAATAGGCAAGGAAGGGAATTGAATCTTCATTATAGAAATAGTTATATTGGAAGTCAGTTTGAATGGGAATGATTGCTGTGATTTCATAGCCTTTGGATATTCCGTCCTTATCTGTAACAATAAATTCATTACCCGGTTCAAAATAATTGTTGCTAGCAAAGGGAGCAAAAGCTCCTGTATTAATATGGTCATAATAATGGCCAAAAAAGGTACGGATACCATTCATTCCAACTTGAGGAACACCATCTATCCCTAATACATCATTCACTTGGTCAAAGTCATCTTTACTGCCTGTATTATCTTCTAAAGGAATATATTCGACGACGATCCCATTTGATTCGATGGTATTGGGTTTTTTTCCTAAAACTTTTCCCTCGGTATGCATAACGTCTAAATAGTTTTTTGGAATGATGGCTTCTTGATTTTGATAGTCTTTGTTCTTCTTATCATACTTTGTGACTTTTGAATTGCCATCCTTGATTAATTGTTCGGTCATCGCCCCTGCTTTAGCAGTTTCTTTTTTTTCTAGTTTCAAACTGGATTGAATTTTTGCAGGAATTCTCTCTTTTTCTTTATTTTCAGCACTGGCCTCAAGGGTTACTGTCATAATTCCTAATGTTAAACAGAGGACTTTAATAAAAAATTTATTCTTCATAGTGACCACCTCTCAAATGATTTGTTATTTATAATATGCTATACAAGTTATCAAATTGCAACAACTTTCACTTTAATGTAATATAGAAGAAAGACTGATATATAAATCTATAACATTAAATCAGATTATTCAGCTTAAAATTATCAAGCAATAAATTTAATTCTTAGCTAAAAAGGGTGTGTAAGATGAATATTCATTATCAAAGTAAACAAAATCTATCTAATAACGACATACAAGCAGCAAAAGATCTTTTAACACACAAACATCAAGTGGATCGAACCTTTTCTGATCCGTATCTATTTAATCGATACAATTTTGATCGATCAATGCCTAGTTTTTTTACGGCCTATAAAGATCGGAAAATGATAGGTTTATTAGCAGTTTATGCCGATGATGCTGAAGCGGAACTTTCAATAATTGTCGATCCAAACTATCGACGCAAGGGCATAGCATCTAAACTTTACGAAAACTTTCAATCAGAAACTGCTTCTTATGGAATTAAATCTCTTACTTTTAAAACGGAACGCATATTTATAGATGAAAATCCAAAATTTTTAGTCTCTTTAAACTTATTGTTAACAGATGAGGAAGTATTAATGGCTTATGGGACAAGTCCTTACTCAGTTGAAGAACGTTTTGATATTAAAGTTCTGATTGCTTCTGAGGAACATGTAGAGGAAATTGCTCGCTTTCAATCCGAAAGCTTTGAGGATAATTATGAGCTGAGCCTACGATATGCTAGAGAAACAGTAGCAAACCAAGAAAGCCCCATCTATGTAGCCCTATGCCAAGGGAATGTAGTTGCATCCATTTCTGCTGACCAAAGCTCAGATGTCAATTATTTATTTGGTGTTGCAGTGGACCCAAATTTTCAAGGGCAGGGAATTGCCACTTACCTAATGAAGCAAACAATTAATGATTTGATTCAATCAAATCATAAGCCTTTCCACTTAACAGTTGAAGCAGATAACCAAACTGCATTTAATCTTTATAAAAAGTTAGGGTTTAAGGAAATCACTCGTATTGTCCACTTAGAACTTAAAAAATAGAACATTTAGTACAGCCACTTGACTTTCTAGCTCTTAATTTATGAAAGCATCATTTACTTTCAAATAAAGTTTGACAGATCAATAATTTTGGACTATACTAGGTAAGTAGTAAAGAAATAAGTTAATTAAGTCATTTCCATTCAACAAATGTAAATCTTCTTTTTAATTATTTAGTTATTGCAATACAAAGTGCTTAAGACGCACACAGGAGGATTTATATATGAATACAGGTACAGTAAAATGGTTTAATGCCGATAAAGGTTTTGGTTTCATCGAAGGACAAGATGGGAAAGATGTTTTTGCACATTTCTCAGCTATTTCTGGAGACGGCTTCAAAACATTAGATGAAGGCCAAGCAGTGTCTTACGATATTGTTTCAGGCGATCGTGGCGACCAAGCCGCAAACATCGTAAAACTTTAATATAATTTAAACCCACCAGCTTTGCTGGTGGTTTTTTTGTGTTTTTTTATAAAAGGATTGACAAGTGTTATATACTGTTATACACTGTTTATGAAAGGGGCAAAATGCATGCAAATAATTATCGATAATACAAGTATGACTCCTCTTTATGAACAAATTGTAGACCAGATAACTGCAATGATTCTAGCAGGAGAAATACCGACTGCAAGTGCGCTTCCTTCCGTGAGATCCCTTTCTAAGGAATTGAAGATCAGTGCGCTAACGGTCAAAAAAGCTTATGACCAATTGGAGAGAGAAGGGTTTATTGAGACAATTCATGGTAAAGGCTCCTATGTTTTAGAAGCCAATCAAGAACTTTTACGTAATGAACAGTTGATGCAAGTGGAAGCTATAATGGCTCAAGCAATTGAGAAAGCACAACTTTTTCACTTAAGTAAAGATGAAATGCAGTCCATATTTGATTTATTAATGGGGGATTGGGATGTTAAAAGTTAATCATTTAAAGAAAAATTACGGTTCTTTTCAGCTCGATTGCAGTTTGCAAGTTAAAGAAGGAATGGTAACTGGCTTTTTGGGTAGGAACGGATCTGGCAAGACAACGACGATTAAGGCGATTCTTGGTTTGATCTTTCCTGATCAAGGGGAAGTTGAACTTTTTGGGCGTCCGGTTAATCAGTTATCTGGTCATGACAAGGAGAAGTTGGGGGTCGTTTTGTCGGATTCCAATTTTAGTCGAGTGATGAATTGTAAAGATGTTTTAGCTATCTTAAAGCGTAGCTATCGAAACTTTGATGAGGCCATGTTTAGACATTTTGTAGACCAGCAAGGCTTAACGTGGGATAAAAAGTTTGAAAAATTTTCGACAGGTATGCAGGCAAAAATGAAAGTAATTACGGCCATTTCGCATAAAGCTCAATTTTTAATAATGGATGAGCCGACCTCAGGGTTGGATGTAGTGGCGCGTGAAGAAATATTAGATATTTTGCGTGAATACTTAGACGAGTCTCCGCAAACGAGCATTTTAATTTCTTCCCATATTGCCACAGATTTGGAAGGGATTTGCGATGATTTCTACCTTATCGATCAAGGTAAAATAGTTATGTACGAGGAAATGGATCAACTTTTATCTAGCTATGGTATTTTAAAGCTTCGTCAAGAAGAACTGGATCAGATCGATCAATCGCATATCATTAAGATTGATCAGACAAATTATGGTTATTGCTGCTTAACCAATCAAAGACAGTTTTATTTGGAAAATTATCCACAAGTAATTATCGAAAAAGCTTCGGTGGATGATTTAATTAAATTAATGGTAGGTGGTCGCAAATGAAAGGATTGCTTTATAAAGATTGGCTACTAATTCGTAAGATGGGTCTGCAATTTCTGATACCAGTAGTGGTAGGAATCATTGTGCTTTATAGTGGGGACGATAAATTATTTTTTATGACTTACACCTCGATGGTAGGTCTATTCTCCATTATTTCGACTATTTCTTACGATGAGTATGATAATGGCATGCCCATGCTTTTATCGCTACCGTATACACGGCAAGACTATGTGCGTTCAAAATATTTGTTTGCAGTTATAACCATCGTTACTTTATTGATTTTTGAAGTGGGCTTAATCACCAGTATGGCTACCTTCAAAAATATTGAAGAATTTTCTTTTACTGACAACTTTCTTGAAATATTGAGTACTTTAGTGGTATCTTCTGCTATGTGTTGGATTTTGCTTCCCATTTATTTAAAATATGGTGTTAAAAAAGCAATGATTGCCATGATGGTAGTAGGTGGCTTATTATTTGGAGGAATAATGGGAGTTCTTTATCTTATTAAGGAGTTTAAGTTAATTTCATTGGATCAAATACAGTTCTTGCAAAATTTCTTAGCAAATGATTGGAATGTTTTCTTTTTATTCATACTAGTGATAGCAGGAATGATGGGCATATCCTATTATATAAGTAGCAGAATTATGCAAAAGCGGGAGTATTAAATTGTGAAGGCAAATATAGAAATGTCATTGATCAAGATTAAACGTTCACTTAAGTCATTCATATTAAAATTCAGCTTAGAAAATCAATGCCCCTTTTTGATGTTCTCCACGAATAATTAATCAGTGTAAAGCGATGTAAAATTAATAAAAGGAGGTGGTGGCTTATGAAAGGTTTGCTATATAAAGATTGGCTATTAATTCGCAAGACCAAGTTACATATTTTTTTACCAATAATAATGATTTTCATTATCTTGTATATTAAATCTGGTGACCTGGCTTTGATAAGTGTTATTTCAGTTTCAATCTTATCTTTGATACTGTCACCCACGACTTATGATGAGAGGGAAAATGGGATGCCAATGCTTTTGACCCTACCATATACCCGCCAAGATTACGTATATTCAAAATACTTTTCCTTAATCATAGGGTTAATAGGTTTATTAGTTTTTGAAGTTTATTTGACTTCACTCGTCGCTTATTTTCAAAGTCCACAAACTTTCAATTTTATAGACAATCTTTTGACGATACTAATGATTTTGGCTGTTAGCTCAATCCTGGTTTTGATACTGTTACCTATTCAATTAAAATTTGGCTCAGAAGGGACACTATTAATAATCTTTAGCTTTTTAGTCCTTTGTATTGTTGGAGTGGTCCTCTTTTTATTCAGTGAAAAGATAATTTCAACAGATTTATACAGGATTTTGAAAAACTTCTTTTCAAATAAATGGAGCCAACTCTTTACTTCCATACTAGTCATGAGTTTTACTTATTTTGCTTCCTTAATTATAAGTATGAAGATTATGAGAAGACGTGACTATTAAATGAACAAGGGAGTAAAATTCGACAATCATTTAAGTGTTTTCAGCTGAAACATTTCATCGAGTAATAATATATAGGATGTTAAAGCAGCTATTTAATAATTCGTATCATTTCAATTGGCTTACAGCCGCTTGACTTCCCAGCTAATTATATATGAAAGCATCATTTACGTTTAACAAAAGCATCATTTACTTTCAAATAAAATTTGACAGATCACTATTTATGAACTATACTAGGTGAGTAATAAAGAAATAAGTTAATTAAGTCATTTCCATTCAACAAATGTAAATCTTCTTTTTAATTATTTAGTTATTGCAATACAAAGTGCTTAAGACGCACACAGGAGGATTTATATATGAATACAGGTACAGTAAAATGGTTTAATGCCGATAAAGGTTTTGGTTTCATCGAAGGACAAGATGGGAAAGATGTTTTTGCACATTTCTCAGCTATTTCTGGAGACGGCTTCAAAACATTAGATGAAGGCCAAGCAGTGTCTTACGATATTGTTTCAGGCGATCGTGGCGACCAAGCTGCAAATATTGTAAAACTATAATATAATTTAGACCCACCAGCTTTGTTGGTGGGCTTTTTTTGTTTGTGCTTTAAGAGTTTAATAAATTTTAAAAATCTCCGTACTGATTTCTAACATTTGAAGCGCGCATTGTCTGAGATTTCCCAATGTTTCATAAGCATAATCTTCGCCGAGAATAGCTCGTGTAGAATCACTCGGTAACAATTCTCTTTTTTCCATTTCAAGATGTTCATACCATTCTTGACTACCATAATAGTCAATGAGCTTTGCTATTTTTTCGATTTGGCCTTGGAACGCATCGAGTTGATCCATTAATTGATTAACAGATTGGTCAACGGCTAAATAGTTTGTTTCCATTTCGATAAAATGATCAATCTTATCCATTTTATATCCCCCTAAACGAATTATTATTATTATTTTATCATCAATTTATTAACCTTGCGCTAAAAAGAGTGAAACAGAAGTGGCAGGGACAGTTTATTTAGGTAATAATAGAAAGAGAACACTAAAAGGAGGCAGGGTTATGAAGATTATTGAAGGAAAGATGCCTTTCAAAGGGCATGAAACCTATTACCGCGTTGTAAATCAAGCAGGCAGCAAACCACCTCTACTCTTACTCCATGGAGGGCCGGGATCTACTCACAATTATTTGGAAGTTTTAGACCCACTTGCTGAATTAGATGATCGTCCATTGGTTATGTATGATCAAATTGGTTGTGGTTTATCGATGGTTGAAGGGCATCCTGAATTATTTACCGCACAGGTGTGGAAAGAAGAACTAATTGCTCTAAGAGATTATTTAAAATTAGACCAAGTTCATATTTTAGGACAATCTTGGGGTGGGATGCTGCAACAAATTTATCAGATTGAAGAACAACCCGAGGGGATAAAATCTTATATCTTTTCATCAACGCTTTCATCCGCCAAGCTTTGGCGCCAAGAAGGGATGCGCCGAGTGAATCTAATGCCAGAAGTCTATCGTCAAGCGATATTAATGGCTGAAGAAAGCGGCAATTACCAATCACCGGAATACCTTGAAGCACTTAATGTCTTTATGGAAAGATATTGTTGTGGTCCAGTCACTGAAGATTCACCTGCTTGCCTAAAAAGAGAAAAGGCAGCTGGTTCAGAAGCTTATCTAGTGGGTTGGGGGCCTAATGAATTTACGCCGACTGGGACTTTGTCTGGCTTTGAATATACGGAGCACTTAAGGGAAATCGTACAACCATCCTTAGTGATCAGTGGGGCTATGGATCTTTCTTCTCCATACATTGCTAAAACTTTGTATGATAATCTACCCAATGCTGAATGGGAGTTGTTCCAGTATAGTCGACATATGTGTTACATTGATGAAACGGAAAAATACATTAATGTCTTAATGAATTGGTTAAATCGAAAGGATTAATGAAATCTGAGGAGGTTCTATTTAATTAGACATTCAATGCGAGACCTTACTGTTAAAAACGGATAAGTGCCTTTAACGGTTGAAGAAAAAATTGATTGAGGAGTTGGCAATTTTTTGAAGATAAAGAAATCAGTGCTATTTATGCGAGTCCATATCTTCATGTCAAACAAACCATTGAACCTACAGCTGAACGATTAAATTTAAAATTTATTTAGCAGAAAGATTTACGAGAGCGTAGGATTGGGGAAGGGGGAAGAGTTTTCTACAATTGCGCAAAACCAATGGGATAATTTTAATTATAAGTTGTCGAATAGTGAGTCATTACATGAAGTATCTCATCGAGTCGTATCTTGTTTTAAGGAAATAACAGAGCAATCACAAGCTAGTATCATTGTTGTTAGTCATGGCACAGCTTTGTCCGTACAAATGAATGTTTTGACAAAAAACAGTTTGCTTATCAAGATTTCTTAAGTATGAAACAACTGCAAGTTTATGAATTAAAACATTCTCAAAGACAAGTTGAAGAGTGGGAAAAATTAAAATTCATTAGTTCGAGAAGCGGACTATTTTACTGGACATCGCATTTTTAATGAAGGAGTGACCCTCAAGTTCAGATATTAATCAACGTATCTTAAGGCATTATTGATGGATCATGTAAGAATCATGAAAGGTAGTAATTATTATCTTCCCTCACTAAGCATAATAAAAATTGTCTTTCTCTTGTTAACAACTAGAGTATTTAGTAAGATAGAAAAAAATTGGGAGGAAGGATATGAATAGCCACTTACCTTTACATGAATGGGATCATAATCCCCAAGCCATTATTAACCCTAAAGAAGTCACAGAGAAAGTAGTAAATTTTCCAGACACAGTAGTTTCTTGCTTTTCCTGCTTAACTTTCCAAAGAATGATCAGTGATTATCCACATGAAGCGATTGCTTCCACTTCTACTGCTCAGGGCGAGATTCCTATTTATCAGCTACAAATTGGAAAACAAACGATTGCTGCTTTCAATTCTCAAGTAGGAAGTCCGGCTTGTGTAGGCGTCCTGGAGCACCTATGGGCAATGGGGATGAAACGTCTCGTTTTATTTGGAACCTGTGGTGTGCTAGACCCTAGTATTGAAGAGTTATCAATTATTATTCCAAATCGAGCGGTGCGAGATGAAGGAACCTCTTTCCACTATCTTAAACCAAGCTATGAATTAGATGTAAATAAAAGGAGCTTAGAAGATTTTCAATCATACCTCAATCAAAAAGGGGTTTCATCGCGTATTGGTAAGGCCTGGACAACGGATGCTATTTTCAGAGAAACAATTGATCGGTATAAAAAACGAAAAGAGCAAGGCTGTATCTGTGTCGATATGGAATGTTCAGCCGTAGCCGCCTGGGCTCAATTGCGATCAGTTGAAGTGTGTCACTTCTTTTATGCTGCCGATCATTTGAGTGAAGAAGCTTGGGACAGCCCGTTCTTTATCCGATCATCTTGCCTTAGATTCTAAGGCTTTCATTGCTCAAATAGCAATTGAGTTTGCTTTAATATGGAAGTAGACTAAAACAAAAGCAGCGACAAAAAGGTCGCTGCTTTTTCACTATAAAACGTCGTAAAGGTCGATTAAAGCACGTGCAGTATCCAGCGAAGAATAATTAATGATCTGATATTCAAAATTTTTATTTTTAAGTGTGTAGTGTTGATCATAGTATGAAAGGATGAGATCTTTAATGACGGATGCATAGTCACCTTGATTAAGGGATTCTATATGCATAGCCTTGCGTTGCGGGTTCATCTTATCCATTCTGTTCAAGCTTTCTTTAATCTCTGCTAAATTTTTTTGATCAGAAGCATTAATATATTCATCTTCGATTCGTTCAATTCGTAAATCTATTGGTGAATCAATGTAGACTTGATGGGGGGATTGTTTATATGCTTGATAAAGGGTGTGGGGAGTGTGCACCTTACCAATGCTAGCACTTTCTCCTTCGATAAAAACAATGCCTGGTTGGAATGATTCAAGTTTGTTAATTAGGGCTGCCTCGTAATTAGCTTGGTTAGGTTGTTGACCCAATCCAATCTGACCAAAATGCGACCCTCTATGATTCGCTAAACCTTCTAAGTCTAATACTTGGCCACCCATTGCTTCGATGTGTTTTAAAATCAAGGTTTTGCCCGTTCCAGTCATACCGTCTAAAGATACGAATTGAAAGTGATGAGGTAGTACTTCGAGTTGAGCTAATACACGTTGGCGATAAGCTTGGTACCCTCCAGCTAATTGATAGACAGTCAAACCGAGTCCATCTAATAAACCAACAATTGAAGAAGAGCGAAAGCCACCACTTTTACAATAGAAAATTAATGTATGGCCATGACTAGCTGTTATAATATGCTGAAAAAAGGTCGGTAAAATACCACTCATAAAATTAATACCAACTTGTTTAGCCTGGTCAATCTGTCCTTGGCTATAAAGTGTTCCAACCTCATGGCGGGTTGAATCATCCATAACAGGAAGATTGATAGCATTTGGAAGGTGGCCTTGAGCAAATTCCTTAGGACTTCTGACATCTATCCAAAGTGGGTTTAATAAAGATTTTGACTGTTGATAAGAAATTAAATATTTCAAAAGATCACCTTCCTTTAGTTACTAAATAGATAAGTTCAATATTAAATTTTACATCTAATCACTATAAAATGAAAGATTAGATTATTTTTCTTGAAGAAAGACTGTCAACCCCAAGCGATTATGTCCCGAAATTTGATTAATTTGGGTACAAGTAAGAATTGATCGAAAGTCCTACTGCGCTTTGCTTGGTTGCCTCTTCTTGTCTTCATTTTATATAAATACGGTTGATAGGAAGCTGCTTTCTACGGATGAGACAGAGGTGGGATAGAAGGTTTAGCTTGTTCAATTATCGCTTGCTCTTATAGATTTTCACTGACCGACTTATGCCGATGAATTTCTTCCAATGCATAGAGTTGATCTTTGTAAGAGGCAAACAATTCTTGTTTACGGCTTTCAATCACCAACACTTTTGTCTTTTTATTCAAATAGACGGGCTTAGCTTGCTGATCAATGAGACGATAACGATGCTTTTGATACTGAATGGCATGCTTAGCTTGAATACGACACCAATTAAAGCGTGCGAGAATAGGATCTAAATTCATACCCTTAGCTAGTCTTTCAAAGGCGGTTATGCTAGGCTTAATTGAGAGGGCAATTTGATTATTAAACGTCTCTAAGATGGATGGGAGATAGCAATTGGCTTCTTGAATGGTTTGGATATTTGCAAGCTTCATCTCATTGAAAAGACGGTCTTGAAACATACCTAAGAGTCGCTCAATAGGTCCTTTGGTTTGCAGAATTGAAGTGGAACTTAATTGAATACCATGCGTCTGACACGCATATCCAAATTGAGTGGAGGCCTTTTGTTCGATAGCTTCGGACAAAGAGGCCTCTTTGCGTTGTGTCCCTCTTTGATCAAAAATCGATCGATTATCTGTCAAAATTTCATAAGGTATGCCATATTTTGTAAGAAATTGTTGAGTAACTTCAGAATAGCCATTGAGGGTTTCTTGCGTATCAAATGAAGCTCCAACACCCCTTCCCATCGCGTCATCAATAGTAGTGTGAAGATGATAATAGGAAGTATCTCCTTCAAACCACTGGTGTTGTGAAGCATCCATTTGAAGGGGATCGCCAGCATATTTTTTACGTGGACATACCAGGTGAGCTTTTTCAGGAGAAAGAGTAATTACCGTTTGAGAGAGCGCCTTATCCCGTTGAGAGAGTGTTCCTTTGGCTTCAATTTTTTGTTCGAGAGCTTGTCTTGGCTGACGACGTGTTTGTCTTCGCGCTTTAGGAGACACTGTCTGATGTTTTTCATGATATTTGGAAGAGTCGATTCGAAAATTTGAATCTGTTCACACGCCTTTAATTTTTCACAGAAGTGTTTAAAATTGAACCCTTCATAGACAGTTTGGTACAAATGGATAATCTTTTTTCAATTGTTTGACTTATTTTATTAATTGGGGAGTGATTAACATTTCCATGTTGAAAGCCTAATTTAACATAGGTTTTATAGACAGTTAATCGTCGTTTATTGAGCGACGCGATAAACCGAGCTCCACTTGGTCTTTGGCTTTTGATTTTCGGCCCTGTGCAACCGATTGAATGACAGCATATTTTCTTTGCTCGAACATTGTTAATCAAACTTTCATCTAACTACCCTTGAAAGAAGTATAACTCAGAAGTGGGACATTTTGATTTGTGTTCTCTTGAGACATTATCATTTACGTTTAACAAAAGAGTCGATTATTTTTAATAAAGTCTTGATTTTTTTGAATGGTCGGGCTATAATAAAGGAAAATTTTATTAGTCTTTAACCGTGTACGAGATACATGAAAGATTTATTTGAATAGTTCATTGGAGAAGCTCTCTCTAATGGGATATCCTTTTATGTGCGCAAGAGGTCAGTAACGGTTTTTCGTTACTGACCTCTTTTTTGGTTAAAACTAAGCGAATTCAACTTATGAAAGGAAGTATGAAATGACGCTTACGACCCAAATTGCCAATCAACATTTTAAATCCTGTTTAATGAATGCCGCCGGGGTTCATTGCCAAACAAGAGAAGAGCTAAATGAAATTTTAGACTCTCAAGCTGCTACTTTTGTTACCAAAACAGCTACTAGTCAAGCGAGAAAGGGCAATCCTGAGCCACGCTATGTGGGGAATCTTCACGGTTCAATCAATTCGATGGGCTTACCGAATTTAGGGATTGATTATTATCTAGACTATCTTTCTGAGTTAGATCGTTCAGATCTTTTCTTGTCGGTAACAGGCCTTTCTAAAGAGGAAATCTACCAAGTTTTGCATAAAGTACAAGATGCTTCATTCAATGGCTTGATCGAATTAAACCTGTCCTGCCCAAATGTAGTCGGCAAACCCCAGACAGCCTATGATTTTGAACTCATGCACGAGATTTTGACAGAAGTGTTTAGTTTTGTAAACAAACCACTAGGAGTAAAATTACCTCCTTATTTTGATCTGGTTCACTTTGATCAAGTGGCCGCAATCTTGAATCAATTTCCGCTTTCTTTTGTCAATTCAGTCAATTCAATTGGTAATGGTTTGTGGATTCAAGATCAAACTGTTGCAATCAAACCAAAGCAAGGCTTTGGAGGGATTGGAGGAGCCGCAATTAAAGCAACGGCTCTGGCTAATGTACATGCCTTCTACCAGCGTCTAAATGACTCCATAGCCATTATTGGGACAGGGGGCGTTGCAAGTGGGCGTGATGCTTTTGAACACATTCTTTGTGGAGCTTCAATGGTTCAAGTAGGAACAGCTTTGATGGAAGAAGGACCACAAATTTTTGAGCGATTGAATCAAGAATTAAAGGCTGAAATGGCATCTTATGGCTATCAAAAAATAGAAGATTACCGCGGTAAATTACAGTACATGGAGGGATAAAATAATGAGTAATCACAACTTAGTTTTTAAGCATTTTGAATCAACCAAGAAACTAAATTCAGGAATGGTAATGAAACTAATTCATCGAGCCATCGAATTTAAAAACCTTGATCGCTCACTATTACCACAGTATCCAGGACACTTTGTTTGTAATGTTTTTTTGGAAAATTCGACAAGAACGCACCTTTCTTTTGAAATGGCTGAGAAAAAGTTAGGTATGCCGGTTATTGCTTTTGATGCTAAAACATCTTCACTTTCCAAAGGAGAAACCCTCTTAGACACTTTAATTACACTTGAATCTTTAGGGGTAGATACAGTTGTGGTACGTACTCGCGAAGAAAATTACTTCGAGCCGTTGATGAAATCACCGCACTTGAATTTGTCAATTATTAATGGTGGGGATGGGGCCTCTCAGCATCCTACACAGTGTATGCTCGACTTGATGACCATTTATGAAAAATTCCAACGTTTTATTGGTTTGAAAATAGCAATCGTAGGAGACCTCAGTCACTCTCGTGTTGCTCATTCTAACGCTGAAATTTTATCTCGTTTAGGAGCTGAACTATATTTTTCAGGACCAGAAGAGTGGTATGATGAAACCTTTGATCATTTCGGAAGCTATCTACCCATTGATGAATTGATTGGAGAAGTCGATGTCTTAATGCTCTTAAGAGTTCAATTAGAACGCCATGACCAGCCAGATAGTTTCGAAGCGGAAACCTATCATCGTTTATACGGTTTAAATACCGAAAGAGCCAGTCGCATGCAAGACCATGCAATTATTATGCACCCTGCACCGGTCAATCGAGGGGTAGAAATTGCTGATGAATTAGTCATGTCAGAAAGATCTGTAATAGCTGAACAAATGAAAAATGGTGTATTTATGCGTATGTCAATTATTGAAGCAGTTATGAACGGAAAGTAGGGGGGAAAAGATGTTATTAATTAAGAATGTGCGAATGCTAAATCGTCAAGGTGGATTTCAAGCAGTAGAGCTTTTAATTAAAGACCAAAAGATTAACGCGATTGGTCTAGATCTGTTGAATGAATTATCTCATGAAGAGCTTAAAATTTTTGATGGTCAAAACGGTTTAATTACTCCGGGGCTAATTGATTTGCATGTTCATTTTCGTCAGCCTGGTTTCGAAGGAAAAGAAACCATTGAAACCGGCTCAAAAGCAGCGGCTCGAGGCGGTTATACACAAGTTTGTGCAATGCCAAATCTAAATCCAGTTCCAGATAATCTAGCAGATTTTACAGCTTTGATGCAATTAAACGAGCAAGAAGCTTGCATCAAAGTACATCAGTATGCACCGATTTCACTAGAAATTACTTCCGAAAAAGAATTGGTTGATTTTCCTGCTTTAACACAAGCAGGAGCTGTTGCCTTTACCAATGATGGCAAGGGCGTTCAAACAGCTGGTTTAATGCTTCAAGCTATGCAAATGGCTGAGCAATTAGACCGACCAATTGTGGCCCATACTGAAGATAATTCTTTGCTTTTTGGAGGGGTCATGCATAAGGGGAAGGTAAGTGAAAAGTTAGGTTTACCAGGAATATACTCTGCGACTGAATCCAGTCAGATTGCCAGAGATTGTATTTTGGCTAAAGAGGCAAACTGCCACTACCATGTCTGTCACGTTTCAACTAAAGAAAGTGTAGCGGTTATTCGCGCTGCCAAAGCTGAGGGCGTAAAAGTAACTTGTGAAGTTTGTCCCCACCATCTTCTCTTGTGTGATGAAGATATTCCAACTGATGATGGCAATTGGAAGATGAATCCACCATTAAGAAGTCGCGCGGATCAAGCAGCCTTAATTCAAGGTCTACTAGATGGAACGATTGATTGTATAGCAACCGACCACGCTCCGCACATGGCAGAAGAAAAGAATCAGAGTATGCTTAAAGCACCTTTTGGTATTGTGGGATCAGAAACTGCTTTCGCTTTGCTGTATACTTATCTTGTTGAACGAGGAATTTGTAGTTTAGAACAGTTAATCAATTGGATGGCATGGGAACCAGCTAAAATCTTTAATATACCAGCTTCCGATCTTACTGTGGGGTCTATTGCTGACCTAGCTATTTTCGACATTGACCATGAATATCCAATCGATCCAAAGGAATTTGCTTCTAAATCGACCAATACACCCTTTGTAGGTTGGCAAGTTAAAGGTAAAACCTTAGCAACTATTTATCAGGGCCATCTTGTTTATCAGGCGTAAGAATATCTCATGAATTTTTGATAGAGGCTAATGGCTATTCTTTAGAATGGAAATAAAATAAAGACAGGCTCTTTTGTTTGTGCTAAACTGAACATGAAGTTTTTAATAAATAGAGGAGTTTTATCAGTGAAATCAATAGATAGTTTGACCCTAGACGATCTAATCGAATGGCTAGCTCAAAGAGGAGAAAAGCCATACCGGGCAGATCAAATCTGGCAATGGCTTTACCGTCACCATGTGGCGTCCTACGAAGAGATGACTAATATCCCCAAAAAGATTTTAGAACCTTTATCCGAGGAATTTATTTTTTCTCCCTTAAGGGCAAAAATTGTACAGAAAGCCCAAGATAAAACCACTAAATTTTTGTTTGAATTACAAGATAAATCAATGATTGAGACGGTTTTAATGTATCATCATTATGGTATTTCAGTGTGTGTCACAACGCAAATTGGCTGTAATATTGGCTGTAAGTTCTGTGCTTCGGGTTTGATACCCAAAGTAAGAGATCTAGAAACAGGTGAGATAGTCGCTCAAATCATGTACGTTCAACGACACTTGGACCAATTAGGTCAAGGAGAAAAGGTTTCGCATATTGTGGTTATGGGTATAGGTGAGCCTTTTGATAACTATGATAACGTGATGAAATTCTTAAGAATTGTGAATTCAGATAAGGGACTAGCTATTGGGGCACGTCATATTACTGTCTCAACTTCTGGCTTAGCACCAAAAATTCGTGAATTTGCTGATGAAGGGTTACAAGTCAATCTAGCAGTTTCCCTCCATGCCCCTAACAATGAGACTCGTTCTTCGATTATGAAGATTAACCGAGAATATCCCATTGAAGAATTATTTGATGCTATTTATGAATATATTGAAAAAACCAATCGCCGGGTAACTTTCGAATACATTATGATTGATGGTGTCAATGATACACCTCAACATGCTAAAGAATTGGCAAATCTGTTGAAACCGATGCTGAAATTAGCTTATGTTAATTTGATTCCTTATAATCCGGTTGCAGAAAATTCTTTCCGGCGTTCTAAGGCTGAAAATATTGCGCAATTCTTTGATATTTTAATGAAAAACAAGGTTAATTGTGTTGTTCGTAAAGAACACGGAACAGAAATCGAAGCGGCTTGTGGGCAGTTACGGTCTCAATACGAACGTCAAAGAAGAGCTAAAACTGCTAAAAAGACTAAAGAAGAAATCCGTCAATTTTCACAAGCACGTAAAGCTGCAAAGGCAAATGAGTCTAATAATCAATGATAAAGTAATCTTAAAGCGATTAAAATAAGCCCTCAAAAACGAAGATCTTTGGTCGTGTTTTTAAGGGCTTTTACTTTTAATATTAAAAGTTCCGGAGATGTCTATCACATTCTTAAGAAAGTATGATATAATTTCCTAGATAGTCCATATAAAGGAGGGCAACTATGTATAACGCTTTAATGATTTCATTAATTGTAGTATCTATTTTGATTATTTTATTAGTTATTATGCAACCATCTAAGAGTAATGCTGCTTCAACTTTAACAGGTGGAGGAGACGATGGCTCTGTTAAATCAAAAGCACGTGGCTTTGAAGCCTTTTTAATTCGTGCTACAACCGTTTTAGGCGTGCTGTTCTTTGTCATTGCCTTAGCTTTAGCTTACTTATCGGCTAAATAATCGTTAAAGATTTTGAATAGACGCACATGTCGGCTCATTAGGCCACATGTGCGTATTTATTTAGAAACAGAGGAATTTCTTTAGTTTCCAACAAGGTTTAGATACAATGATAATAAGAGGTTAGGAGTGAAAAGTGTGATGAATGTTCCATTTGATAAGGCGGTTTATTTAGAAGGTCAAGATAAGAAGGTAGGGATCCTACTCTTCCACGCTTATACGGGATCAACACGTGATATGAACCTATTAGGAAGGCTATTGAATCGCCAAGGCTATAACGTATTAGTGCCACAATTTAGTGGTCATGATACACAAGACATCAAATCAGTTTTGGATTTTTCTCCAAATATTTGGCGTCAAGAAGCCAATGATGCTTATCATTGGATGCTAGGACAAAAATTTGAGCACCTTTTAGTCTTTGGTCTTTCATTAGGTGGAGTTATGGCTACAGATATTATTTCTCAGAAAGATTTTCAAGGAAGTGGTGGAGGAATCTTTAATGCGCCGGTTATGACTGAGGAACCGATCAATATTTCCAACTCATTTATGCATTTAGGTAAATTTTTGGCCAGTCAACGACATGATACAGAGACATTTATGGAAGAGTTTGATGATATATTGGCAGGCCATTGGCAACAAATGAAAGAATTAGAAGAAATTAAAGAAGAAATCGCTTCACAGTTGGTGAATGTTAAGGTGCCTTTTTATATCGCTCAATCAGGCCAAGATGAATTAATTGAGCCAGATGATTCTTATTTATTACAAGATCATTTGGTAAATGCACGCATTGATTTTCATTATTTCCCACATAATACACATTCCATTCCTACAAACCGTGATCGTAAGGCTTTTGAAAAATCAGTTTTAGATTTCATCAAGCAAGTGACCCAACCCTTTTAGGGTGAGAGAGGAGAATAAATTTGAGTTTATCTAGACTAGAAAAAGACATTATTGTTTTTTTACAAGGGAATAAAGAGGATTCCTTTTCGGTGGAACAGCTTTCCCAACATTTTAATTATCGCGGAACCAAAAATTATAAAAAATTAATTAAAGCTTTAGCCTTTTTGGAAAGAATTGGCGAAATTCAATTAACATCTGAGGGCCATTTTAAAGCTTTTTCTTCAAACGAAGAAGTTATAGGAGTATACAGAGCGAATGAAAAAGGCTTTGGCTTTGTATCTCATGAAGAAGGTGAAAGTGATTTCTTCGTGCCTAGAGGTAAAAACGGAGGAGCCATGGAAGGAGACACAGTCCGTGTTCGAATCGTTAAACATGTTAATCCTACAACAGGCAAAGGTTCGGAAGCTCAAGTGCTTGAAGTAATAGACCGTAAAGTTAGTCAGTTAGTTGGCGAGTTTTATGGTTTTAATCAAGAAGAACGTGAAACCACAGGCTATGTAGGATACATTAAGCCTCAAGGCGAATTTCCAGATGAGACTAAAATTTTCATTCGTCCAGATGGTATTCATCCAGCTAATCACACTATTTGTATTGTAGAAATCGCTGAATACCCAGATAGCCATAAGCCCAATGAAATGGTAGGCCTTGTGACTAAAGAAATTGGCCATAAAGACGCTCCAGGTGTTGATATACTAGCCGTTCTCTTCCAATTTGGTATTCCGCACGAATTTCCAAAAGAGGTGGTCAAAGAATCTGAAGCCGTAGAGCAAACAATTAAATCTGAAGAAATCCAAGGACGTAAGGATTTACGTGATCAATTAATCATTACAATTGATGGAGCAGATGCCAAGGATTTAGATGATGCCATCAGTTTAGAAAAAATTTCGGATAAAGAGTACCAATTAGGTGTCCATATTGCCGATGTATCGCATTATGTAAGACCAGACACTGCTATTGATCGCGAAGCTTATGAGCGAGGAACATCTGTTTATTTGACAGATCGCGTGGTCCCTATGTTACCGCAAAGATTGTCTAACGGTATTTGTTCTTTGAATCCTCATGAGGATCGCTTAAGTCTAACTTGTGAGATGGTGATTAATAATCAAGGGCAAGTAATTAAGCATCGCATTTTCAAATCAGTCATTCATTCATCCTATCGGATGACCTATTCAGATGTGAATGCTATTTTAGATGGTGATCCAACTTTAAGACAAGATTATCAAGAAATTGTTCCTATGTTGGAGGACATGGCTGAGTTACATGATATTCTCTATCAGATGCGTCGACATAGAGGAGCACTCGATTTTGATGCGCCTGAAGCCAAGATTTTGGTAGACGAAAAAGGACACCCGACAGAGATTGTTTTACGTGAGAGGTTTACTAGTGAACGCTTAATTGAATCCTTTATGCTAGCTGCTAATGAAACGGTGGCCAAAGATTATTTAGCTAAGCAGCTACCCTTTATCTATCGAATTCATGAGCAGCCAGACTCTAATAAAATAGACCGTTTTGCGGAATTCATCTCAAGTTTTGGGGTCATTCTTAGGGGAAATACTGAAGATATGGCACCGAGGGCCTTGCAAGAGGCGCTTAAACAGGTCAAGGGTGAAGATTACGAACAAGCTGTTTCAACTATGATGCTAAGGTCGATGCAACAAGCCAAGTATTCAGATGAAGCAGCAGGTCACTTTGGTTTAGCAGCAGAAGACTATACACATTTCACTTCGCCAATACGCCGTTATCCTGATTTGATTGTTCACCGTCTAATTAGTCAATATTTATTAGGCAATCCTTCAAATAAGGAGATTTCTAAGTTAGAAGATCAACTGCCAGCTATAGCGACTCATGCTTCTAAAATGGAGCGCCGGGCGGTTGATGCAGAAAGAGAAACTGATGCTCTCAAGAAGGCTGAGTATATGATGGATAAAGTTGGAGAAAGTTTCTGGGGAACTATTTCATCGGTTACCTCTTTTGGAATTTTTGTAGCGCTTCCCAATACGGTAGAAGGACTTGTCTCTATTCAAAATTTAGATGATGACTATTATCATTTTAATCCAGAACACATGCTGTTGATTGGTGAGCGGACACATAAAATCTTTAGAATCGGGCAAAGGGTTAAAATAGAGGTTGGTAATGTCAGTATCGAAGATCGACAAATTGATTTTAAGCTAATTGAAGCAGAAGCAGTAGAAGGTATCGATCCAAAAATCATTCAATCTTCAACAAAAAATAAGAAAAAGAATAAATCGAACAGACAAAACAAATCAAATAAAGCGAATCCTAAAATGGGTAAAAATTTAGCAGGTAAAAAAATTTCTGCTAAGGGAAACTTTAAGAAAGCAAAAAGAACTAAGAAAAAGAAATACTAGGAGTCCATCAGATGCTAGTAGGTGATGTAAAATAGACTCCTAGCACTAGCAAGGAGATTTTATGGCAAATAATAAAGCAGTACACGATAAACCACTGGCCCAAAATCGAAAGGCCAGACATGATTATGAGATTATTGATACTTATGAAGCGGGTTTAGTCCTCAAAGGAACAGAAATTAAATCCATTCGAGCAGGAAAAATAAATATTCAAGATGGCTTTATTTCAATCTATGGGGGCCAAGCCTGGGTAAAGAATGTTCATATAAGTCCTTATGACCATGGTAATTTATTTAATCATGATCCTTTAAGAGATCGAAAGTTATTATTACACCATAAGGAAATAGTGGATATGGACCAAGCAACGCGTCAGAAGGGAATGACCATTGTTCCCCTAAAGGTTTATTTAGTTAGGGGTCGAGCTAAGCTATTAATAGGAGTTGCACGTGGTAAACATCACTACGATAAGCGACAGGCGCTCAAAGAACAACAAGCTAAGCGAGATATTGATCGGGCTCTCAAAGTAAGATAAATTAAAACAGCAAGCACTCTGGAGGATTTGAGAATGCTTGCTGTTTCTTCGTTAACTGGCCTTAGAATCCTGATAAAGATTCCCATGCCATTGGAGGAGGTAATTTAGTTGAGGTAAGTCTTGTTTCTTTTCGAATGACTCACCAGAAGAAAGCCTTGAGTCGAAAATTAATTCGTCCCTAGAACTTAAAACCTTACTTGTTCCTGAATTAAATTCAATCTGAAACTCTTTTTCAATGGTTCCTACCCATTGCGATTCTTTTTGTTTAGTAAGTTGTTTGTTTAGCCGATAGCCTTGCGAACTGAGGAATATTTGACTAGCATCGAAAGAACTTTCCTTAGAAGAATTAGGAAAAAGAGTCACTTGGCCATTAGCTAACCATTCGCCATCAGCTTCTATTATTGAAAAGCTTGACTCAAAATTGGATGGATATTCTATAAAAATAAGCGTTTTATAGAGTAAAAGTAAAGACTCAATGTCTAAAGTATCAACTTCGATTAAGTTGACTGTTTGAATTAAGGAATCACTTGTATACAGGCCCAAGTCATTTAAGCTTTCTTTTTGTAGAAGTTGGCATTCTCTTTGAATAGATTCTTCTATGCTTTTTGTCCATTGGTCTTGGAGAACAGGACGCAGGTTAAAATCTGTTAAAAGAGTTTGAATTTGTAATTGGTAATAATTATTTGACTGGTGGATTCTTTGTCTTTGGAGAGCATTAAGTTGAATGACTCCTAAGTATATAACTTGGCTTAACATCATAAAACATAATACCATTGGTAGGATAAGCCCTTTTTTATGTTTCATCAAAATCTTC
Organism: Facklamia sp. P12955; assembly: GCF_050409565.1. Lineage (NCBI taxonomy): Bacteria > Bacillati > Bacillota > Bacilli > Lactobacillales > Aerococcaceae > Facklamia > Facklamia sp. P12955. Next base: position 19,426 of record NZ_JBNUPF010000009.1, on the reverse strand, counting down.
CGTTCTTATGTAATCAGTATGAAAGGTATGTGAGAAGATTTGACCATTGGTTAGCTCCACGGAGATTGTTATAAAGGGTTTTTCGGAATTTAAATGCCAAGATTTTACTTGAAAGAGGTAAGGGTGATGTCCGGGTCTGCGATAAATCTTTTGATTTCTTAAAATGACTGAGCTCTGTTCATAGTAATCCTCTTTGAGACAAAGATTTATTTCTTGTTCAGAGACACCCATAATTAAAAAATGATCAAATTCACTTTCCATCATCAGTGTGAAGTGCTGCCAATCTAGCGAACGATCTTGCCGCATATTTTCATCTAATTTGCGGTAATGTGAAACACTTATCATGAGAGTGTTCATTATTAAAGCAACAATAGAGAGTGTAATAAGGCACTCAATTAAAGTGAAGGCCCATTTTGACTGTTTATAAGGTTTGAATAGCTTGAATTTCAATCTGATAGGCACTCCCTCTCTTAAACTCTATTTGACAGGAATTAGTGTCGCATGAAAAATCATCAACCTCGACTGAAAATAATAATTGGTAACTTTCCATTGTAGATTGAATAAGTGTCTCTTTTTTTATTGAATCTAAATCAGAAAGTTGAATGTCCGCCAGTTGATAAAATAATTGCCATTCATTATTTTCTGATTTTAATTGTTTAAAAGTCCTTAATTCTTGGTTAAAACTGGGTAAATAAAAGCTCAAAATCCAAGACAAGATCAATAAACCTACTAATGCTTCAATTAGACTACTTCCCTTTTTGCTCCTTAAAAACAAATTGACCACTTCCTAGTTGAAAAACAAGCTCAAAATTATCGCCTTCTGCATTTTCAAAGTAAACAGTTTCAAAATCATTAATACGACCACTACTTAAGTAATAAAAAGAAAAAGAATTAAGTAAATTTAAATGTTTAGGGAGTTTGAGTTGACTAAAATTTTTGCGGGATTCTACTTGCCAGAAGTAGACTACTCCTCTTTTACTAAAGACAATCTGAACTGGATCTTGATCAATAATTGCTTTATCTTGAGCTAAATGTAGCTGACTCTTCAGTTGGTCTTTAAAAACTTTTGTCTGATAATCAGCTTTTAATTGTTGATAGGGTAAAGCAATTAGCAAAATCATCAATATACTAAAAATTGAAAGTACGCACAAAGCTTCGATTAGGGTAAAGGCTGATTGATTTTTTGATTTCATTAAGGGGTCAGTATTTGACTGAGGACTTCAGCTTCAATTCTCTCAGTCGCTTCGTCTGCTTGCTTTTGAGTGAGGTAACCTTCAGCAACCAAAGTTTCTAAGCTTAAAGGCTCTTGGGTATCCTCTACTAGATAATAGGCATCCGCTTGAGTTTCAACAATCTCTGTGATATTTTCAACTGCTTGTTGGTCAATACGATCTTTTTGGCCAGAAACATTGGGAATAATAATAGCCATTAATAGTGAAACAATAATAAGAACAATTAGCATTTCGATAAGTGTGAACGCTCTTTTAGACTTTAATATTTGACAAGACTTGACTTTTCTGATGGTTCTTTCTTTCATAATAGCTCCTTTTCATATCTCCATGGTTAACATCGGCAACATTAGAACAAGGTACATGGCCATTACAATAATAGCGATAATTAAAAACAGTATGGGTTGCACTAAAGTGAGCTTCTTATTAAGATCTTCGACCACCTCCTCAAATATTTTTTTAGCATAAAGCTTACTTTTTTGACCGGTCTGACTGGTTAGTTCACCCTGATATATGACTAAACTAAGTGTTTTAGTGAAAATACCCATGTTTTCTAATGAATCGCTCAACTCGCTCCCAGCCAAAAATTGTTGCTGCAGATAATCAGCTATTTCACTGATTAAGGGATCAATGGGATATGAGATTAAAAGATCTAGTGTCTCTTGCATGGAAAAGCCAGCTGCGTAAAAATATGAAAGTTCATCAGCTAGACGATAGGATACATATTTCCTAATTAGCTTTCCAAAGAGAGGTATCTTAACTAAGTGTTGAAATCTGTTAATAACAGGGAGTCTTAATAAATAAAAATCAATAGCTAAGTAAATAATTAAAATGACTGCTAAAAAGCTGATGCTAATTTGTGGAAGAAAGGTAAAGAGAATGAGTAAATAACGAGCTAATAAATGAGTTTTTAAAATTTCTTGATCGATGAAGGATAAAATATGTGGAAGCATCCAATGTCTCATTGCAAACAATAAGCAGGAGAGAAAAAGCATTAAAAAACAGGGATAGATAAGTGTTTTTATTAATTTTTTTTGATAGCTTCTAATCTTTTTTAAATGGTTTACAATTTCAAAAAGCGCTTGAATAAATCGGCCTTGTCTTTGAGCAAAAAATAATTGAGCGGCAATTCGGTTTGAATACCCATAGTTTAAAAGAACTTGATCAAAGCTTTGTCCTACATTTAATTTTTCCAGCATTTGATTAATAATTAAAATTCTTTTAGGTAATAGTATTTTCATAAATTGCAGACTTTGATAAATTGAGAAACCTTCATCAAGCATTTCAGCTAAAACCTGTAAAAAATATATTTTTTCCTCTTGATTAAAGAGCAATTTTTCTTTATTAAAGAACTTCAAAGTGTTCATACTCTTTTTTAGTGATGTATCCATAGGCCCATGCCTTTCTTAGTTGATGATTAAGGGGCGAGAAGTTTAAAGGTAAATTAAAATGATTCAAATATTCTTTCAATTGTTGGCCATCTAATATTTCGAACAAAGCGGCTCGGTGAAATTTTTTAGGAATATGATTGCAGGATACTTGAACACTACTTTTACAAAAAGGACAAAAGCGAGGCACTAGTCTTTGTGAGATGACACCAATGAGAGATTGTTTTAATTGTTGCTCACTAATGGTTAACTCTTTAAGACGCGCAATCACTCCGAAAGTATCTTTAGCATGGATCGTTGCAATCATCAAATGCCCGGTTAATGCACCTCTTAAAGTCATACGCGCCGTCTCCTCATCCCGAATTTCTCCAATAAAAAGAATATCGGGATGATGTCTGAGTGATGATTTAATCAGTAGGTCATAAGAAATACCTATTTTTTCATTTACCTGCGTTTGTAAAAAAGAAGCTTCTTTGATTTCTACAGGGTCCTCCATAGTAATAATTTGTAACTTTTCTTCATTCATTCTTTCTCTTAAAAGTTGATAGATCGTCGTGGTTTTACCTGAATTGACTGGGCCAGAAATTAAAATCATCCCTGATTTTCTTCTAATTAATTTCCGAATGCGGTCAATTTGATTGGGAAAGTAGCTGTTGATTTGTTGAAAATTATGAATTTTACTAAAAATCACTCGAACCACTAAGGACTCTATGAGGTTGACGTTAGTAATAGTGGACAATCTTAATTCAATCGTTTGTTCTTCTGAGATCTTAAACGGACAAGCACCTGATTGGGGCCGTCTTTTTTCACCGACATCCATATTGGCTAAAAATTTATAATGAGCGATTATTTTTCTTCCTAGACTTAAAGGGACATTTTTGTGGAAGTGGAGTTGACCATTGACTCGAAAGAAGATTTGATAGTTATCAATTATTGGCATGAAATGAATATCGGAAGCCAACAAACTGATGGCCTCGTTAATCAATGATTTAGAAAGTTCTTCGATCATCAACTCACCCTTTTGATTAGTCTAATGATAAATACAAGATAAAGGTTAAAAGGGTGCTTATATTTTTTCTCAAATAAGCGTCTCAGTGTCTAACTATACCTATATATGAAAGTATGATAGAATAAATTGACAACGAGTGTTTAGCTCACCCACCAGTTGAAATAAAAAATAATAAAGGAGTTTTATTACATGATTTTTAAAGTAATGTACCAAGAAAGTAAAGATCAAGTTCCAACAAGAGAAAGGACACTTTCCCTTTATCTTGAAGCAGAAAATCGCGTAGAAGCGATTGAAAAAGTGACTCAAAATACATCTTACAACATCCAATATGTCCAAGCCTTAGATGAGGCGCATTTGGCATATGAAAAAGAACAAGCAGGCTTTAAGTTGGTGGAGTTCTAAGATGTCAGTAAATATTAAAAATAATGAAGTAGGCGTATTTGCCTTAGGCGGTTTAAATGAAGTTGGTAAGAATATGTATGGCGTCCAATTTCAAGATGAAATTATCATTATGGATTCTGGTGTGATGTTCCCAGAAGACGAATTGTTAGGTATTGACTATGTCATTCCTGATTATCAATACCTATTACAAAATCGTAATAAGATTAAGGGAGTTATTATCTCTCACGGTCACGAAGACCATATAGGTGGAATTCCATTCTTATTGAAAGAGATAAACGTGCCTATCTATGCTGGCAAGTTAGCCTCAGCTTTAATTCGTAATAAATTACAAGAACGTGGACTGTTGCGTGATGCAGAAATTCATGAAATTGATGAAGATTCTGTGATCCGTTTCCGTAAAACAAGCGTTAGTTTTTATCTAACAACTCACTCCATTCCAGAAGCATATGGTGTGGTAGTTAAAACACCTCCTGGAAATATTGTCTTTACAGGAGATTATAAGTTCGATTTCACACCGGTAGGCAAACCAGCCGACTTACATAAGATGGCACGAATTGGTGAAGAAGGAGTCCTATTATTACTAGGTGATTCAACAAATGCCGAAGTACCAACCTTTACTAATTCAGAAAAAATTGTCGGCCGTTCGATTCGCAACATTATCCAAAAAGAAGAAGGACGCGTTATTTTCGCTACTTTCGCATCCAATGTGTCTCGATTGCAACAAGTCGTAATGACAGCCTATGAGACAGGTCGTAAGATAATTGTTTTCGGTCGTTCGATGGAATCTTCCATTAAGACAGCTAGAGAATTAGGTTATGTGGATGACAAAGGGGCAGATATTTTCATTGAACCAAGAGATATTAATAAATATCCTGCTAATAAGATTTTAATTCTATGTACTGGTTCACAAGGGGAGCCAATGGCAGCTTTAAGCCGTATCGCTAATGGTACGCACCGACAAATTTCGCTTCAACCTAATGATACCGTTATTTTCTCTTCTTCACCTATTCCAGGAAATACTATGAGTGTTAACCGTGTCATCAATCAATTAAGCGAGCAAGGTGCCAAAGTGATTCATGGAAAGGTCAATAATATTCATACTTCTGGTCACGGTGGTCAGCAAGAGCAATTATTAATGCACCGTTTAATGAAGCCTAAATATTTCATGCCAGTTCATGGGGAATATCGCATGTTAAAAATCCAATCGGAATTAGCTCAGATGACTGGGATTCCAAAAGAAAATTGCTTTATTATGTCTAATGGCGATGTTCTAGCTCTTACTGCCGACTCTGCTCGTGTAGCAGGACGCTTTCCTGCTCAGGATGTATATGTCGATGGTAATGGTATTGGTGATATTGGTAACATTGTACTGAGAGACCGTAAAGCTCTGTCAGAAGAAGGACTAATCATTGTTTCAGCTACTATTGACTTTGAAGCTAAACAATTGATTGCCGGACCGGATATTATGTCTCGAGGCTTTATTTACATGCGAGAATCAGCAGACCTGATCAATGATATTCAAAATAAGGCGCGCGCAATTATCAACCGCGGCTTAAATGAGTCAGGCGCTAATATAAATGAACGGAGCGTGCGAGATCTATTGCTCAGTCAATTAGAACCGGCTATTTATCAGAAGACGCAGAGAAATCCGATGATTATGCCGATTTTATTAGATATTAATAAAGGGGTAAGACCTCATCAAACGAAGTAGTAGTTAGTATTAGAGTTAAAACAAGTAAAGGAGCGATCATATGTATAGAATCAACAAATTACGTCAATCACTTAAAGAACAAAAATTCGATGCAATCTATGTAACGGATATGTTAAATATAAGATATTTAACCGGCTTTACCGGCTCGGCTGGTGCCGTATTTGTAACTCAAGATAAGGCCTTCTTTATTACCGATTTCCGTTACAATACTCAAGCTAGTCATCAAGTTAAGTCTGCAACAGTTGTTATCCATCAAAACGGAGTAGATCAAGAAGTTAAAAACTTAATCGATCAAGAAAAGGTTCAAACACTAGCCATAGAAGCAGATAATATGAATGTCAGTCAATATCTAAAAATTAAAGATCTATTTGCAGCAGATATTAAAGCAAGTCAAGGGTTAATCGAAAAAATTCGCTTAATTAAAGATGAATCGGAACTTGAGACCATTCGACAAGCATGTGAAATTACCGATCAAGCGTTTGAACATATCTTAACCTTTATTAAACCTGGTGTAACTGAAATTCAGGTTGCTAATGAGTTAGAAGCTTTTCTTAAGGATAAAGGATCAACAGGTATGTCTTTTGATACTATTGTCGCTTCAGGTGAACGCTCTGCCATGCCTCACGGTGTAGCGAGTGAAAAAGTGATTGAAGATGGCGATATTGTGACGCTAGACTTTGGTTGCTACTATAAAGGTTATTCGTCTGACATGACTCGTACGATTGCGGTAGGATCGATATCAGATAAAATGAAAGAAGTCTATGAAATTGTACTTGAAGCACATCAACGCGTAATCAGAGAGGCTAAAGCTGGCATGACTGGTAAGGAAGTAGATGCGATAGCTCGTGATTATATTACGGAAAAAGGCTATGGTGAGTACTTTGGACACTCTACTGGCCACGGTGTCGGTTTAAATGTCCATGAAGAACCTGCAGTCTCTAGTCGTTCTGAAGCGGTTTTAGAGACGAACATGGTAATTACTGATGAACCCGGTATTTACTTACCAGGTATCGGTGGTGTTCGCATTGAAGATGATTTAATTGTGCAAGCAGATCGTGTAATACCAATCAACCGTAGTCCCAAAGAATTAATAATTATATAGGAGGCTAAAGGATGTTAAATAAACAAACTGTCGCATTTGAATCTCTCAGCGAACAATACTTAGGCGAAATTAATATTACGATGGGTGTCTTGGAAGACATTGCAGCCAAAGCTGCTTCAGAAATTGATGGTGTACTTAGTTCATCACAAAAAAAAGAAGCAGGAAAATTTTTGCGTATTCAAGGATCAGGTGTTAATGCTAAAATGCGTCAAATTGAAGACCGTATTTCGATTGATATTAATGTAAGCATTGCTTACGGTAAAACAGTTCCAGTTATAGCCGCTGCTATTCAAGAACGTGTTAAAGAACAAATTCTATACATGACAGATCTTATCGTCAGTGAAGTGAATGTTCATGTCCAATCGATTGATACAGAACCAAAAATGAATTCAGAGTTAAAAACTATTAGGAATAGCGAAAAAGAAATCGGAGAATAGGATGAAAAAATTATCACGTCATCAGCTAAGAGAAAAAGCAGTCCAGAGTTTATATCAATTAGTAATTGCTAGTGACCAGTTTCAAAGTGAGGATGCTGTAGAATTCGCTTTAGAAGCCGGTAATGATCCTGAGAAGGGATACTCAGGTGAGATAGATTCTTATCTAATAACCTTAGTTAGAGGAGTAAGAGACAATCAGTTGGCGTTAGATGATATGATTAAACAATATCTCAGCCAATCTTGGACTCTTGATAGAATAGCAAGTATTGATCTAACCATTTTACGCTTAGCTTTTTTTGAAGTGCTCTTCATTGACGAAGAGAAAGTTCCAGCCAAAGTAGCGGTTGACGAAGCGATTGAATTATCTAAGACTTTTTCAGATGATCGATCACGACAATTTATCTCAGGTGTTCTCGCTAAACTTTTAGCTAACCAAATCTAAATGGCGCCAGAAGAAGAATGTGAAGAAATTATTCTTTTTCTGGCTTTTTTCTTATAAGAATTTATTAAAGAAATGGGTATAACTTGTATAAGTATTTTAGGATGGATATAATCAAAGTGTCATCATATTAATTTAAAAGGAGCATAAAATTATGAAAAAACAAAAAGTTTTACTACTTGCTTTAGCTGCTTTAACAACTTTTCCAGCCAGTATGCCTTTGATTAGCCAATCAGCTATGGCAGTTGAACAGGCTGAGCAAACTTTGCAAGTAGAAAAATTAGCTTTAGGAGCGACTTTAAATTCACAACAAGCCCAACAAACCATTCAATTATTAGGCGCTAATCAGGTAACTCCTGAGAATACAATTTATGTTGACGGTGTGATGATTGATCGCTATTTAAACATTGGATCAGATGCTTCAACAGATGTATACTCGTCCGTATATATTAAGCCTCAAGCACCTGGTACAGGAATTAAAGTTCAAATTGTAACGCCTGAAAATATCACTGCTGTTTCAGCGACAACCTATCAAAATGCAGCTATTACTGCAGGGGCTCAAAATGCTTTATTAAAAATTGGTAGTTTTTTACCTGTAACGGGTGAGGGGGCACTTACTGGCTTATACGCTCTATTAGAGTCACAAGGTGTAGAAGTTAAGCAGCATGACATGCAAACGGCACAAAAAGAAATTTCTGTCGTAAATAATGTTAAGACTGAAACAGGGTTAACCGATGCACAAGTAAACGTAATTATTGCTGAAATTAAGAAAGAAGTTGCTGCTCAAGTTCAAAATAATGGTCAAGTAAACTCGACTGAAATTGTAAACACAGTTGTAAATAATGTTATTAATAACACTAATATTGAAGGCGATGGCAATGTTGTCGACAATTCAGTTGCTACCGATGTAGAGATTTCTAATCAAACGAAGCAAGAATTAGAGCAATATGCCAATGATTTTGCCCAGACCGATGCTGCTGCTAATGAAGACACTGTTCAACAACTAGATGCATCAATCGAAGACAAAAAATGGGACAATATTCTTGCTCAACTAGAGCCTAAAATGACTATTGATGAAATTAAAGCAGTAGAAACACCTGATTTTTCTGATACTGAAAAGTATCACGAAATTTTACCTGCTTTATACAATCGTTTCAAGCAAGCAGTCGATCAGGGGATCCGTGTAGATGATATCTATGCTCATACTTTTATTCTTGAAGCGATTCAACCAAATTTAACAGTTGAAACGAAAGCAGAGTTAGATAATTTTAGAGAATTGCTTTATCAATATACAGCAACCTTTGAAGGAAATATAAAGGCACTAGCTGAAAGTGAAGGCTTCGAATTCCAACCAATCAAAGATCAGTGGATGGCTAAATTACAAGAAGCTGAAAATCTTAAAACTTCTGATGCAGCTTTAGCTGAGATTATTCAGTTAATAGCTAATGCCACAGGATACGCTCCTCAGGTCTATACGTTTACTGATATTGAACAGGATGATAAAGTGATTAATCTATCTGTAGCAGAGGAAACACATTCTAAGGTGATTAGATTAGCTCGTTTTGAATACGATTTAGAAACTGGAGTAATTAGTGAAGTTGACCCAGTATCCATGGAAGCTGTGCCATTAAATCAGGATACCTATGATTTCAATGCTGTTTATGGTGTCAATGTTGAAAATAATTATATTGCTAATAAAATCCCAGTTGATTATAGGATTCCTGGTTACACACCAGTTGAATCCACTGAAGAAGAAACAACTTTAGAAGAAATGGTTGAAGAGCCAGTTGATTCTGTAGAAACTCAAACCCCTGCAGAAGAGCCAACAGAAGAACTTCTTGAGGAAGAAGCACCAAGTGAAGAAAGCGTGGATGAGACAGTTCCAACTGAAGAGACAGAGAGTGTCGATCCAGTGTAAACTGATAGATGGTCTTAAGCTATAAAAAGAACCAGGGTCAATGATTGCCTGGTTCTTTTTGTTTTCTAGTTCTCTGAATTAGATTGTGCTAAAATAGAAAAGAATGATATCAAGAGAGGTGATGGAGTGACCCAAGATCAAAAGAACTATATCACGGTAGGAGCCTTATCAAAATATATCAGTCAAAAATTTGATCGTGACCCGCATATTCAAAGGATTAGAGTCTTGGGAGAGATTTCTAACTATCGTTATCGTCCTAATTCTCATCAATATTTTTCTTTAAAAGAAGGCCAAGTCCAAATTAATGCGATTATGTTCAAGAGTCAATTTCACCGTTTAAAATACCAATTAGAAGAAGGCATGAAAGTTTTTGTAACGGCTAGAGTAGGAGTTTATGAAGGTGGAGGAAGGTATCAACTTTATGTTGAAAATATTGAGCCTGATGGAATTGGCTCTTTATACCTAGCACTTGAACAATTAAAAGAAAAAATGAAAGCCCAGGGACTTTTTGATCGTCCCAAGAGAAAAATATGTAAATATCCTAAACGACTAGCAGTGATAACTAGCCCATCGGGTTCTGTCATACGTGACATTATTACGACTGTTCAACGTCGTTATCCAATTGTCGAAATTGTTGTCTTTCCTACTAAAGTTCAAGGTAAGGAAGCGGCTAAAGAAATTGTTGCGTCATTTAAGCGGCTAGAAGAAAGCACTATTTCTTTCGATGGTGTTATCTTAGCACGCGGAGGTGGTTCGATTGAGGACTTATGGTGTTTTAACGATGAAGGAGTTGCCCATGCTATTCTTGCATGTCCCTTGCCAGTAATATCTTCGATTGGCCATGAAACCGATACTACGATTGCTGATTTAGTGGCTGATTTAAGAGCTCCAACTCCGACTGCTGCAGCGGAACTATCTGTTCCTGTGCTGCAAGAAGTTTTAATGACGATTAGCCAGCAACAAGTACGATTAATAAATGCTTTTCGAGGGCGCTTAGAATGGTCTCAAGAGCGTCTGGCAAGATCTGCTCGATCATATGTTCTTACTCAGCCAGAAAGACTGTACCAATCCTACGTGCAGAGTGTTATGCATTTAAATGAACGATTGAAAATGCGTCAAGAACAATATTTTTCACGCCAAAAACAAAAAATCAATCAACTAAAACAGGCTGTATATGCTTATAATCCTCAACAACAAATTAGCTACCGTCAAGAAAAAATAGGGACACTTCAACTAAGTTTACAACGCTCCTTCAATGATTATTTAAGAAGAAAGTACGATAGGCACATGAAGGCAAGTGCCTTATTAGATGCATATAGTCCGCTGAAAATAATGGCAAGAGGATATTCTTTAGTTGAAAAAGAAGGTCAACAAGTAACTTCAAGTCATCAATTAACTGAAGGAGACCGTTTAAATATCCAATTATATAAGGGGCGTGCGAATGTTTTAGTAGAATCACTCGATAAAAATGAGCCAATAGATAGGGAGGATTAATCGATGACAGAAAATAAAACAGTAGAATCAACCATTAGTTTTGAACAAGCTTTACAAGAGTTAGAAGAAATTGTTCAACAATTAGAAAGAGGGACACTACCACTTCAAGATGCCTTACAAGCCTTTCAAAAAGGAATTTCATTAAGTCAGCATTGCCAAGAAGAATTAACGGAAGCCGAAGCGACAGTTACCAAAATGATGACTGAATCGGGATTACAGCCTTTAGATGAGGAGAATAAAACAGAATGATATTAGGTGGGCCCTTACGTTCCAAATTTGAACAGGCTTTGCAAGAGCAAGTTATCTCTTTAAATTCACCTTTAGAAATGGTGAAGCCAATGGTCTACTCGCTTAATAGCGGTGGAAAGAGATTAAGACCCTTACTTTTACTGACAACTATTGCGATTTTTAACAAAAAGAAAATTGATCAGGCTATGTTAACAGCCATTGCTTTAGAATTTATCCATACTTATTCTTTAATCCATGATGACTTACCAGCCATGGATGATGATAAACTGCGAAGAGGCCAACCAACCTCTCATGTTAGGTTTGATGAAGCCACAGCAATCTTAGCTGGTGATGCCCTTCAAGCGGATGCTTTCGCAATTTTATCTAAAGATGAAAGCTTGCAAGCCCATCAGAAGGTCGCTCTGATCAGAGAATTGGCTCATGCTGCAGGTTCATCTGGAATGGTTGCTGGACAGCTTTATGACATTAAGGCAGAAAATAAAACGATAGACATTGAGCAGTTACAACAAATTCATTTGATGAAAACTGGCCTTTTATTTATATTTGCTATGAAAGCAGCTACAATTATTTTAGAGGCTGATCAAGCTGAAAGCGATCTAATGATTACTTTTGGACAGCACTACGGTGTTGCGTATCAAATTCATAATGATCTAAAAGATGTCATAGACTTGAATGAAGAAGTGGATAGCTTAACTTACTCAGATATTATCAATCATAAATCAACTTATCCTAGTCTTTTAGGAGTAGGACAAGCTAAAGCGAGTTTGATTGAAGAAATCAAGTTAGCAAGAAAAGCTTTAAACGATTTAGAAAAGCTTAGCCATAAATCTTTCAAACAGTTAGATAACTTTCTATCACCTCTTGAAAAACACCTATAAGGAGTAATGAATGAAAAAAGAACGAGTCGATAAGCTAGTGGTCCAAGCAGGAATTACTCACTCACGTGAACAAGCACGCCGTCTGGTTATGTCAGGAAAAATCTATGATCAAAACGATCAGCGCTATGATAAACCAGGTGAAAAAATACCGATTGATCGCGAGCTCTATCTGAAAGGGAAACCTTTCCCTTATGTATCGCGTGGGGGATTAAAGTTAGAAAAAGCCTTATCTTCTTTCAATATTGATATTACAGACCATCTACTTTTAGATATCGGTGCTTCAACAGGAGGATTTACCGATGTGGCTTTACAAAATGGCGCACGCTTATCTTATGCTTTAGATGTAGGTTACAATCAATTAGCTTATTCCTTAAGACAAGATCCTAGAGTAGTCGTAATGGAACGGCAAAACTTTCGCTATGCTCGCTTCGAAGATTTTACAAAAGGACAGCCAACAATAGCAACAATTGATGTCTCTTTTATTTCTTTAGCTTTAATTTTGCCACCATTACAGCCGATTCTAAAAAAAGATGGTTCTGTTATTGCCTTGATTAAACCACAATTTGAAGCAGGACCTAGTCGGATTGGTAAAAAGGGTGTCATAAAAGACCCAGCAGTTCATCAAGAGGTCCTTGAAGAAGTATTAGCCTTTATTAGTAAAATTGGCTTTGTTATTAAAGAGCTTACCTATTCGCCAATTACAGGAGGCGAAGGGAATATTGAATATTTAGTGCATTTAATCAATGCTAGGCAAGTAGATAATCAAAGCCACTCAACAATTGCCATCGCAAAAATTGTGGAGGAGAGCCATCAAGCTTTTGAATAAACAATGCAAAGAGGTGCCTTATGTTAATCAGTTTAAGAATTGAAAACTTTGCAATTATTGATCAAGTTTCTATTGATTTTGATGAACAGATGACAGTGCTCTCAGGGGAAACTGGAGCGGGAAAGTCGATTATTATTGATGCGATTGGTATCTTATGTGGTGGAAGAGGGTCTACTGAGTTTGTGCGAAAAGGAAGCCCAAATCTCTTTATTGAAGGTCTTTTTAGTTTACAAGGAAATGAAAAGCTCTTAATGCAATTGCAAGCAATTGGAATTGAAATTGAGGATCCAGAAGATGCCCTTTTGATTCAACGCGAGATCCATAAGAGTGGACGAAATGTTATTAAAATTAATCAACGACCAGCTAATGTGACCATGCTAAAACGAATTGGTCGTTATTTGGTAGATATTCATGGTCAAAATGAACATCAAGCTCTGTTAGACTCCTCACGACATCTTGAGTTACTGGATCTTTTTGCTAGTGAGAGCTTACTTCAAGTTAAAGAAAAATATCAGCTAGTTTATAATCACTATCAAGATTTAAGACAGCAATTGTTAACTAAGAAATTTGACGAACAAGATGCACTTCAACGTTTAAATTATTTAGAGTTTCAGTTAGAAGAATTAAAAAATTTAGATTTAGTGGCATATGAGGATCAGCAACTGCTACAACAAAGCAAGAGACTTCAAAATGCACAGCTAATGAGTCAGTATCTTAATGAAATCAACCAGCTAATGACCGATCAAGAAGCTAGTGTCGATCAGCAAATTGAGCGAGTGCTTTATCTGTTACAGCACTTGGGAAGATTTGATAATCAATATTTGTCATTTGAGGAGCGCTTACAAGGCCTGCAAGTAGATTTAAAAGAATTAAGCCGAGAAATTGCTTTTTCTTTTGATGTGCCAGATTATGATGAACAAGTGATGGATGAAATTCAAAGAAGACTAAGTCAGTTGGAAAAAGTTCAAAAAAAATATGGGCGTAATATTGAAGAGTTAATCGATTACCAGCTTGAACTCGTTAAGGAAATTGATCAAATTAAACATTTTGAAAGTTATCAAAAACAAACACAGGAAGCCTTCCTCAAAACTTATGAAGAAGCCTTTGAATTAGCTCAAAGCATATCCAATCTCCGTAAAGAAGCAGCCAAAGCAATTGTCTCAGAAGTTGAAGGTCAATTAAAAGAACTCTACATGCCGCATACTGAATTTGAGGTCAAGATGCGACAGGTAGAGTCTGATTCTAATTTGCAACCATTCTTTTCCAATTCTTATTTACGTTTGAATGAAGCGGGTATGGACCAAGTTGAATTCTACTCAAGGACTAATTTGGGAGAAGAAAGTCAACCACTGGCTAAAATAGCATCTGGTGGTGAACTTTCACGATTTATGTTGGCCTTGAAGACAATTTTCGCAAGAAATCAAGCAGTTGAGACCTTAATATTTGATGAAATTGATACAGGGGTTTCTGGTAGAGTCGCTAGTGCTATAGCGAGTAAACTGGCTAAAATCGCTCAAAATAAACAAGTCTTATGCATCACCCATTTAGCACAAGTAGCTGCCGCAGCCAATCAACAGCTAATTATTAAAAAAGAAATTAATCAAGAGCGCACGGTTACACAAGTGGATTATTTATCAGAAGAAGAGCGAGTAGCCATGATTGCTGGCATGATGTCTGGTGAAGTACAATCTGAATCCAGTCTACAAGTAGCTCAAGACCTGCTCACATCCTATCAAAAGAATTAGGGGGTTTTTGTTTGAATAAACTACCGATAGTAGTGATTACAGGACCAACAGGAGTTGGGAAAACCACTCTTTCAATCCGTTTGGCTAAACGTTTCAAAGGGCAGATTATTAATGCGGATTCAATGCAAGTATATCGTGGATTGGATATTGGAACAGGAAAAATTAAATCGGAAGAAATGTCAGGAGTACCTCACCATCTCTTAGACATCTACGACCCGCAAGATAATTATGATGCCAGTCAGTTTCAGGCCGATGCCAATCGTGCAATCGAACAAATTTCGGCGGAAGGAGACTTGCCCATATTAGTGGGGGGGACAGGTCTTTATTTAGAGGGTTTACTTTATGACCTTTCATTTGGTGGTCAGGAATCAATGGATTCTCACTACCGTAAACATTTAGAAGAAAGATTGCAAAACGAAGGCGAAGGTATTCTATGGCAAGAATTGAATGCTATCGACCCTTTAGCTGCAAAGAAAATCCCAATACAAAATGGCCGTCGGATTGTACGAGCTTTAGAAGTTATTAAGCAAACAGGCAAACTTTTTTCAAGTCAGACCGATATAAGTAACCGTCAATCACGGTTTAATGAATTATTGATTATTTTAAATCGTCCGCGCGAGGAATTGTATAGTCGAATTAACCGCAGAGTTGAATTAATGGTCGAAGAAGGATTGGAAAATGAAGTCCATCAGCTGTATCAGCTTAACAAAAATCTAGAGCTTTCAAGTATGAAAGGTATTGGCTATAAAGAGTGGTGGCCTTATTTTGAGCAAAATCAATCACTTAAAGAAACGATTACGACTATCCAGCAAAATAGCCGGCGCTATGCAAAAAGACAATTAACTTGGTATCGTAACCGCATGAAAAATCAGCATTGGATTGATTTAAGCAATCCAGATTATGAAGATGAAGCAAATGAATTAATTGCAAATTTCCTAGAAGAAATTGAAAGGGAGAAAAATGATTGAAACAAGAAAAGGGCCTGAACGAGTCCTAATAGTGGGTATCCGAACGGATACTTATCAAGAAGATCGTTTTATGGAATTAATCTCAGAGATGGAATCCTTGACCCAAACAGCAAAGGGTGTGGTCATTAAAACAATGATACAAAACTTACCCAGACTCAATCATCATTCTGCCGTTGGGTCTGGCAAGTTAGAAGAAATCCGGCTCTATGTAGAAAGTGACGCTATTGATCTAGTTATCTTTTTTAATGCACTCTCACCAAGTATGAACAAAGTAATTGAGGCTGAATTAGGTGTGAAAGTCATTGACCGTGTTCAATTAATCCTCGATATCTTTGCCATGCGAGCTAAGAGTCGCGAAGGAAAGCTACAAGTTGGCTTAGCGCAATATCAATATTTATTACCAAGAATTGGTGGCCAAGGTAAGTCACTGTCTCGTTTGGGAGGAGGGATTGGTACCAGAGGTCCAGGTGAAACGCAATTAGAGACCGATCGCCGTCATATCCGCTCTCGCATTACCCAAATAAAAAAAGATTTGCAGGAAGTGGTGCAGCATCGTAAACGAACACGCGAAAATCGCCACAGTGGTCGTGAGTTTAACATTGGCTTAGTAGGCTATACTAATGCTGGCAAATCGACTATTTTGATTCAAGTAACGGAGAGTGAAACTTTCGTACAAGATCAATTATTTGCCACTCTAGATCCTCTCACTAGACAATTTGCCATTCATGGTCACCCAATGTTTACTTTGACAGATACCGTCGGTTTTATTGAAGAACTACCTACTCAATTAATCGAATCCTTCAAGTCAACATTGGAAGAAATCCGTTATATGGATGTCTTACTACATGTGGTTGATGCTTCCAATCCTGCCCATCTCATGCATGAAGAAACAGTCAACCGTATTTTGAAAGATATTGAAGCAGACCATATTCCGGTTTTAACGGTTTATAATAAAAAAGATGCAATGGAAGAGTCATTTGTTGCTGTTCAAAAACCAAATATAACGATTTCCGCTTTAGAAGCGACGGATATTGAAAAATTAAAAGAAGCGATTTGGGCTCTTTGTATTCAGTCAGCTGAGGCATACTCTGTAAAAATTTTACCCGAAGAAGCAGACCTCTTATCGCATTACCAACAAAATACGCTAGTCGAGAGTTTAGACTTCGATGAAGAAAATCAATTCTATCGAGTGACAGGATACCGTCGTAAACAAAATGACTAGCAGAGACTATAAAGGAGGATGAAAATGTTAACGATGAAAGATATTATTAAAGAAGGTCACCCAACCTTGCGTTTAAAAGCAAAAAAGGTAACTTTCCCAATGGAACCTTCGTTAAAACAAAAAGCCATGGAAATGTTAGAGTTTCTAAAGAATAGCCAAGATAAGGAAAAAGCAGAAAAATATGGGTTAAGACCGGGGGTAGGTTTAGCAGCCCCACAGATAAATATAAGCAAACAGATATTTGCTATGCATATTTATCAATTTGATGATGAAGGCAACATTTCTGGTGAAGAAATGAGTCAAATTTTCGTTAACCCAGTGATTACGAGACACTCTGTTCAGGAAGTCGCTTTAAGTGAAGGTGAAGGGTGCTTATCAGTGGATCGTGAAGTAGAAGGTTATGTGCCTCGTCCACAAAGAATAACACTCAAGTATCAAGATCTGGAAGGGAATGAACATAGTTTAAAATTAAGGAATTATCAAGCTGTGGTAGCTCAGCATGAAATTGATCATTTGCATGGTATCATGTTTTATGATCATATTAATGAGCAAGCGCCTTGGTATGCTAACAAGGATTTAATAATAATTTAGTTTAAGTATTAGCTAATCTAGAGAATAGATTGTTTGAATTTAATATTCTATGATATAATACTTAAGTAATTTGAAGAAGTTAGGAGAAGATAAGATGATTTCAGCAACAGATTTAAAAGCCGGTATGACTTTTGTGGACGAGGGAAACTTGATTAAAGTTTTAGAAGCTAGTCACCATAAACCGGGTAAAGGAAATACTGTTATGCGTATGAAGCTTCGTAATGTTCGCTCAGGTGCAACCTATGATACTACTTTTCGACCTGATCAAAAGTTTGAACGCGCATATTTAGACACTAAAGAAGTTCAATATCTTTACAAAATGGACGGTATGGCTGTGTTTATGGATTTAGAAACATACGAGCAATATGAACTGCCAGCTGATACCATTGAAAATGAGCTATTCTATTTATTAGATAATATGAACTGTAAAATTCAATTCTTCGGTCATGAAGTAATCGGAGTTGAATTACCAGGAACGGTTGTCTTGACTGTTTCGGAAACTCAACCTTCGATTAAGGGAGCAACCGTTACTGGCTCAGGCAAGCCGGCTACAATGGAAACAGGTTTAGTTGTAAACGTCCCTGATTTTATTGAAGCAGGTGAAGCATTAGAAATTGGAACAGCTGACGGATCTTATAAGGGAAGAGCTAACAAATAAGTTTAAAAGACGCAGCTTAATGAATTTTTTATATCATGATTGTTCGAAGATAAAAGCCCCTTGCTGATTAAAGATTCAGCAAGGGGCTTTTAATCAGTTAATCAAGTTCAGTAAAGGTTGCCCAATTATAATAAGAACCTTCATAGTTCTTAACATTTTCAAAACCTAACATTTCCATAATTAATTGCATATAGGCCGAACGAATATTGCTTGGACAATAAGTGACGATGGCATCCTCTTTATTAAATCCTTATTCTATGAAAAGAGCTTCGAATTCTTCATTTGATTTTAATAAAACCTCCTCATTATAAAGGTCTGTGTTCTGTATATGGAATATTAATTGCGCCAGGCAAATGACCACCTTTTTTTAAGTGAGTCAAGGATTTTATAATCGGCAATTGTCTCTGTTAATTTGTGTGTATCAATAACAGCTGTACGATCGATATCTTTGACAGTTGCTTCCACTGGTTCTAAGGTTATTTGATCTTTAACCAATTGAATATCAGATTTAGCAATTGCTCCTGAAACATGGCCTTTTTTTGCTTCTTTTTGACCGCGGGTGTCAATAATTATAGTATCTGAATTGCCAAATCTGGAAGCCAAATAATTGACATCAACGATATAAACTCCATTGAAACGATTGAAATCAGCTTTATCTCCATTTAACTCACGCTCAGCTGTTTCAGCACTTGAGTTCTCCGTGTCACTTGCAAATGCAATAAAACTGTTATACGAGCTAAGACCTAGTGATAATAAAAATACTAAAAGTATATTTATGATTTTTTTATAATATCCTTCCTTCATGTATTTTAGTACTATTGAGTAATAAATGGTAATAAACATCTGTGAAATAATTATATAAGTAGAAGCAACCTATCAGAATATTAAATAATCAAAATAAAAACCACCTCAACGAACTCTATTAATAGAGAACAATTGAGGTGGTTTAATGTTATAAAATATGCCAGGCAGGATTCGAACCTGCGACCTACGGTTTAGAAGACCGTTGCTCTATCCAGCTGAGCTACTGGCACATAACAGCTACATTATTATAGTTTTTTTTTTTTTGATTGTCAAGCTGTTTCATAAAAAATTACTAAATATAGTTAAACGTAAATGATAATGTCTCAAGAGAACACAAATCAAAATGTCCCACTATC
>NZ_JBNUPF010000008.1:0-78752 GCF_050409565.1 Facklamia sp. P12955 | reverse complement strand
TGTTTAAACAACGTTTATAGTGGTTTTTCGGTTTGAGACTTATGATACAGCCCCTTTAAATTGCCTTATTTTTTACGAACGAAGTAACCGGCGATGCCGAATAAAGTAAGGCTTATACTGTACATGACCAGCTGATCACTTTCCCCAGTGTTTGGAAGTGTATCCTTCGCTGAATCAGTGGCTTGAACTTGATGATCCTTTACGACTGGTTGTGAAGAAGGGCTATTGGATAAATGATTGTCTTCAGCCTGTTCTTCAATATTGCTTTGGTCATCCAAGTCCTCAATTTGAGTATCTGCCCCATTTCCTACTGTTTCATCCGCTCCCGGAAATGGATTTAAGATGTTGTCTGTATCTGGCTCCACATCTGGATTTGATTCCTTATCATCACTCGGACGATTATAGTAGGTAATAAAGCGATTGCTTTCTTCTAACAGTTTCCCAATTTGTAGTAAACTGCGGTCGTTTTTAGCAAATGTGTTGAACATTACACCCATCGGCAGTCCTTTATCTGTCAAATATGTTGGTAAGCTCAGTGCAGGTGTACCAGTTAGATTAGCCAATTGAGTGTAAGGAGTCAAAGTCCACGCTGGTAACCATTGATCATAAATTACTTGTAATTTTTCAACTTTACTCAAACCAGACATGTCTTCCATTACTTCAGCCAGCTCTGGACTAATATGATTATAATCAGCCTTTGGAGCTGGGTAAGCATTAGTAGCTGTTAATAAAAATGGATATTTTGAATAGAAAGCGTTCATATCTTCTGTCACTTGATGGATATAGTCCCAAGCTCCAGCTACATCTTCTTTAGTTAAATCCTTTGATGTTTGGTATAAAGCCCAAGTTAGCAATTCCACATCTTCTCTTTGAATTGGTCGACCAAGTGGTCTCTTTGCTATGTAGTCCAAAGAGCCAGCAGCCGAAGAAGCAAGAATGTAGTATTGCTCCATTAATTTTTTTCCATCTACTGGATAAGCTACTTCCTCGACTAAATAACCTTCACCTTTTAAGAAATTGGCTACCTCTCGAACTGCTTGAATAGCATCTTCTGATATCGGCGTTCCAGCAGGAGTCATGGTTGTGTAGGCTATGGGAGTGGTCTTGTCAAAGCTTCCTTGCAGTACATGTTCACGCGTCTTTTCGTTTAATAAGGTCTCAAAAAGTGTAATTGTATCTTGCATTGATTTAGTCTCTGCAAAGTGGGTGGTTTGATTGTTTATTGAGCTGCTATCCCATGTTAAAATTCCTCTCGATGGATGTAAACCAATTAAACCAGACCAAGAAGCTGGAATTCTAGTAGAACCACCGGCATCACTGGAACTTGCGACTGGTACTTGCCCAATTGCGACAGCTGCTGAAGATCCCCCTGAAGATCCTCCCGGATTATGGGCTAAATTCCAAGGATTATGTGTGTCACCATACAATTCAGAATTAGTTACATTGATCCAACCCATTTGCGGATAAGAAGTTTGACCGATTACAATAAAGCCTGCTTCTTTAAAAGCTTTTACTTGGCGACCATCTCTAGAAGATGTTTGATCTTCCAAAAACTTGAAGCCGAGTGTATTGCTACCCTCTTCCACAGAGTGACCTAGACCCTTCACTAACATCGGCACACCATAAAAAGGCTGACCAGTATCTTCCATCGCTTCAGCTTCAGCTAAAGCAGCTTCTTTGCGTGTTGAAATAACGTTATTTAAATCAGGATTTGTTTCTTCGATTACTTGAAAAGCAAATTCAATTAATTCTTTACTTGTTGTTCTTCCACTTCTGACCATTTCAGCAAGTGTTGTGGCGTCCAACTTTTTATATTCTTCAATAGTTAAGGGAGTTTGTGAAGGTGTTTCGCCTTCACCTTGTGAATCAACTTCCATTCTAGCAGGTGTTTCTTGTGGTTCTTCTTCACTTTCACCAGGAATCACAGCATTGTCAGATTCTATCTCTGGATTTGATTTTACTTGAATAGATTGCAAGCTGGAATTTAAGCTTTCTACATCTGATTCCATAGCGTTTACATTCACTGCAAGTGGCGTGAAACTATTTAAGGCAAGGGTTGACAACAATAAGAGTCGCTTCATTAAACTTTTTTTCATTGATTTCCTCCAATAAGTAATTTTTCACAAAATCCATTGTAACATGTTCTTCACAAATGTGAAAATGATTCTCATTAGATTTGCATGGGAAAAGCTCCTCAATCAAAAATCTGCTTGAGGAGCTTGGTTTATAATTTATTTAGGTTAGTTATTTAGAGCCTGGTTGGCTGTGATAATCGCTACTTTAAACACATCTTCTTCTACACACCCTCTTGAAAGGTCTGAAACGGGTTTATTCAGTCCTTGTAAAATTGGTCCAACAGCTTGGAAATTACCTAAGCGTTGCGCAATCTTATAGCCAATATTTCCAGATTGAATTTCTGGGAAAACAAAGACAGTCGCTTGTCCATCAAGAATAGACCCAGGAACCTTTTGTGCAGCCACCTCAGGAACAATAGCCGCATCAAATTGCATTTCACCATCAATGGTCAATTCGGGTGCTAATTGCTTCGCAATTTTAGTCGCTTCTGCCACTTTATCTACTTCTGGTGATTTGGCTGATCCATAAGAAGAAAAACTTAACATCGCCACTTTAGGATCAATACCAAAGATTTCAGCTGTTTTAGCACTTTCTACCGCAATTTCAGCTAAAGATTGTGCATCAGGATTAATATTAATAGCGCAATCTGCAAACACTAATTTTTGACCATTGGTATGAGGTGGAACCATGATAAAGGCTCCTGAAATTAATTTTACGCCTGGTCGTGTTTTGATAATTTGTAAAGCAGGCCTTACTGTATCTCCTGTTGAGTAAACGGCTCCACATACCATTCCATCCGCTTGATTGGTATAAACCAACATGGTTCCAAAGTATACAGGATCTTTTAGGCGTTCAATAGCTTCTTCTCTAGTATTCTTACCCTTACGTCTTTCAACAAAAGCTTCAATCAATTGATCCATTGCTTGATATTCTTCAGGGTCATGGAGAGTAATCCCTTCAATCACCCAATTTTTTTCATTGGCTAGTTGTTTAATTTCTACCTTATTACCCAAAACAATCGGTTCCACAATATCTTCGGCATGCAAGCGTACTGCTGCTCCTAAAACACGTGGGTCAGTCCCCTCAGGAAACACTATTTTGATGCCTTTTCCTTTTATCTTTTCTTGTAACTGTTGAAACATTGCTCGATCACTCCTTAATATTCACTGTCACTCTTAATGATACACTTTTATAAAATTGTTCTCAATATTTTTATTTAAAATTGTATCTAGTCTTTGGGATAAGGTATATAATCTGATTCATTTACTTTTCATCTGTTTCACTTGGATGGAAATTCTGTTTGATATTCTGTTCATGTTTAGCACGATTTAACATTCGATTTTCTTTCTCATTTTGAGGATAGTATTTACGGTAATTATCGGCAATCTTTTTAAAAAATAAGCGATACAATAAATAGATTGCCAAACAAATCATTAAGAAGGGTAAAGCTGCTACCAATAATAAAACAAGATTTTCTAGCATCCACTTGGTAGAAATCAAAGCTTCTTTAAAAGTATTAGCTATACGACCTATAAAGGAATAATTTTGATTGCGTTCTTCTGCTAGAACATAGCGCTCACTCAAAGTAATATTGATAGTGGCTTGTTCTATTTGATTTTCCAAGTTAGCTTGTTCGGCTAAATATTGATCTCTTTGAATAATAGCATTTTCAATTTCAGTTTGAATTTGGACAATTTCTTCAATTTTTTCTGCGTGATCTAATAAGGCATTTAACCGGTCTAAACGATCCTCTACGGCTTGTAAACGGATGTCAATATCATTGACCGAGCGAGTGACATCTTGGGACCCTCTACTTGACGATTGCAAAGAAACATCCGGCAGGTCTTGGAGTTTCTCAACTGTTTGATTAAAGTTCGCCTGTGGAATACGCGCAGTCAAAATTAACTCACGCAACTCTTGCTCACTATCAGAAAATTGTCCACCATCTATCAAATACTCATTTTGATAGTGAATGCTGCCTTTGCTTTTTTCAATCACTTCAAATAAAGCTTGTTTGGCCTCCTCATATTTTAAGGTCTCAAAATATAAGTCTGCCTTTTGAATCAAATAGGCTTGGTCAGCAGCTACTTCTTCTTGATAAGTTTCATTAGTCATTCTCATCTGTTGATTATCCAAATTGATGGAATCATTAAGAATTTGGTCTGGGGTTTTTTCTGACTTAAAAGAGCTTTGATTAAAATTTTCACAAGCTACTAAACTCATTGTAACTGCTACTACTAAAATCAATAATTTGTAGTACTTTTTCATTTTATTTACTCCTTCAGATATTTTTCTTTATTATACTAGTAAATTTAATGAAAGACTAAGTTATGACTTGCAATTTGATGTCTACAGTTGTAAACTTTAAGTGAAGTTACATGTGTAATCAGAGAGGAGTTTTCTTATGCAAGAAAGTCTTTCAGTCCCATCGATCACTGATGCAGAATGGGAAATTATGCGGATAGTCTGGGCCCATCATTCACTTACTTCACGCCAAATTATCGATACTGCTAGTCAATTTTCTGATTGGAAAGAAGCTACTATAAAAACTTTAATTAACCGCTTATTGCAAAAAGAACATTTGACTCTTGAAGGAGAACATAAACCCTATCAATATCAAGCAAATATTTCTGAAAAAGAGGCGGTTCATGCAGAAATAAGTAAGCTACTGAACCGCATTTGCAATAAAGATAAGGCTCCTTTTATTCATCAAATAATTAATGATGTCATCTTATCACAAGCTGATTGTCAACAGCTGATAAAACAATTGCAGGATAAGGGCAAGCAGGCTCCAAGCCAAGTAAAATGTAATTGCCCAGTCGGTCAATGTCAATGTCACTCATGGTCTCATTAATTAATGGAGGAATTATCATGAAAAAACAAGATTTTAAAGTCCAAGGTATGTCTTGCAGCCACTGCGCTCAAACTATTCAAGATTTGCTTTTATCAATGGATGGAGTTGAGAAAGTAAATATCCAAGTGGATACTAAAGAGCTTACTATTGAGCATCAAGACTTTTTAGCTATGGAAGATTTTAATCATGTGCTTAAAGATACTCACTATCATTTAAGCAAATAATCGATCCCTAAAGGAGGGCTAAAATGCAATCAAGCACTTATACTATTGATGGAATGTCCTGCGCTTCTTGTGCAATGACAGTCGAAAAAACGCTTAATCAAACAATGGGTGTTGAAACAGCCGAAGTAAATCTACTGAACCACTCTGTAAAAGTCAATTTTGATCCACAAAAGGTCACATTTGAGACACTGGCTGATCGAGTAGAAAAGGCAGGCTATCAGCTATTACCTTCGATTAATGAAGCGCTCATTCAAAACTTTCGGATTGAGGGAATGTCTTGTGCTTCTTGTGCGCAAACAGTTGAAAAAGCAGCCAATCAACTGTCGGACGTTCAGTCTGCTCAAGTCAATTTTGCTACTTCAACATTGAATGTTGAGTGGGATCATAAAGCCCAGCCAGATAAAGCGATTGAGGCGGTGCAAAGAGCGGGTTATAATGCCAGTTTAATTATTTCTCCTGAAGAACAATATCAAAAAGATTTAGAGCGAGAACAGCAATATTTAAAAAAGTCCAAGCAAAAAATTATGGGTATGGTCCTGTTCACTCTGCCACTCTTTCTTTTAGCAATGGGTCCAATGATTGGCCTTCCTATTCCGGATTCTCTTTCAATAAAGCAACATCCAAGCGTTCATGCCCTCATTCAGATGATTTTAAGTAGTGCTGTTTTATATTTAGGTAAAGATTTATTTATTCGTGGATTCAAGAGTCTTTTGAATGGCCACCCCAACATGGACAGCTTAGTCGCAATAGGTAGTGGAGCCGCTTTTGTTCAAGGTCTAGTCGTAACGCTCTTTCTATTCATCAATCCTCTTCAAAATAGTCAAGAGATTGAATTATACTTTGAATCAGCTGCAGTAATTGTCTCTTTAATGACAATCGGCAAGTATTTAGAAGACATTGCTAAAGGACGAACTTCTTCAGCGATTAAAACCCTAATGGATTTAGCACCTAAAGAGGCACGTAGAATTAAAGAGGATGGCTCCATTGAAATTGTTCCAACCGAACGCATTCAACCAGGAGATCATTTGCAAATTAGACCTGGAGATACCATTCCAATGGATGGAATCATTCTTGAGGGTCAATCCAGTGTCGATGAATCGATGTTAACTGGTGAAGCCATGCCGGTTAATAAAAGTAAAGGCGACTGCGTAACTGGAGCTAGTTTAAATAAAACCGGTGGCTTTACCCTGGAGGTAGAACGAGTAGGGCAAGACACTACACTTTCTCAAATTATTCAATTAGTTAATGAAGCTCAATCTTCCAAAGCTCAAATTGCTAAATTTGCTGATGTGGTAGCGTCTTATTTCGTCCCAACAGTTATGGTGATTGCCTTAATCAGTGGTTTATTCTGGTTCTTTATAATGAATCAATCCTTAACTTTCAGTTTACAGATTTTTATTAGTGTTTTAATTATCGCTTGCCCTTGTGCGCTTGGTTTAGCCACTCCAACAGCTATCATGGTGGGAACAGGTAATGCTGCACAAAAAGGGATCTTAATTAAAAGTAGTGCCAGTCTAGAAACTACTCACCAAGCAGATACTATTTTGCTTGATAAGACAGGGACTATCACCCAAGGTCAACCGAGTGTGACTGATTTTTATCCTGTTGATGAAAAAGATAAAGCTATTCTATTAAGTAAGTTAGC
Organism: Facklamia sp. P12955; assembly: GCF_050409565.1. Classification (NCBI taxonomy): domain Bacteria; kingdom Bacillati; phylum Bacillota; class Bacilli; order Lactobacillales; family Aerococcaceae; genus Facklamia; species Facklamia sp. P12955. Next base: position 71,953 of record NZ_JBNUPF010000008.1, on the reverse strand, counting down.
AAGTGTTGAAGCCAACTCAGAACACCCTCTTGGCAAGGCAGTTGTCGATTATGCCGAAAGTTTCGGCATAGAATATCAGGCTTTGAAGCAAATCCAATCAATTACAGGTAAGGGAATTACTGCTGAAATTAATGGCGAAAACATAGATATTGGTAACCAGCGTTTAATGGAAGAAATATTAAGCCAACCCATCCCTCAAGATTTTCTCTCACTAGCAGATAAACTGAGTCATGAAGCCAAAACTGTTATTTTCTATGCAATTAACCGCCATTTCCAAGGCTTATTAGCCATTTCAGATCCGATAAAAGAATCGAGTATGGAAGTAATAAAAACTCTCAAAGCAATGGGTCTTAAGGTGATGATGGTGACAGGTGATAATCAAGCCACAGCAGAACATATCGGTCAATTAGTAGGAGTGGATAAAGTCTTTGCCGAAGTTTTGCCTGAAGATAAGTCACGTATTGTGAAGGAAGTACAAGCAACCGGCAATAAAGTGATTATGGTCGGTGATGGCATTAATGATGCCCCTGCTTTAGCACAAGCTGATATCGGCATGGCGATCGGGTCTGGGACCGACATTGCGATTGAATCTGCTGATATTGTGTTAATGAATAACCATTTAACCACCATTCCGACCGCTATTAATTTGAGTCATGCGACTATCCGCAATATCAAACAGAACCTTTTCTGGGCTTTCTTCTATAATGTGATAGGCATTCCTTTTGCGATGGGCATTATCTATCTATTTGGTGGTCCCTTACTTAACCCAATGATAGCCGCCTTAGCTATGAGCTTTTCTTCTATCTCTGTTTTACTTAATGCTCTACGCTTAAAATTTTTTGCTGAATAATTAACAACTCATTCGAGGAGTGGCTCAAGTTGAGCCACTCCTTTTTTGTGAATCAATTAATTTTCATGGAATTCCTAGAATTGATACACCAAACTAAAAAAATTTACTATAATAGAAGTATCAGCAATTAAAAAACTTACTTAAAGAAAGGATTTAATCATGACTAAATTATATTTTGCAAGTCCCCTTTTTAATGAAATGGAACTAGCCTTCAACCAAAAAGTTGCTAATGAATTAAGACAAGCCATACCTTCTTTAGATATTTTCTTACCACAAGAACAAGCTGAAATTAACGATAAGCAAGCCTATGCCGATTCAAAGATGATTGCTCGTTTGGATACGGAAGCAGTGCTAGCAAGTGATATCGTTTTGGCCGTCTTAGATGGACAAACCATTGATCCAGGTGTAGCCAGTGAAATTGGTATTGCCTACCAAGCCGGCATTCCTATTATTGGTCTGTTTTCAGACTCCCGTCAACAAGGCGCGGATAACCCTCAAAAAATTGAAGCACTCAAAGAAGTTGCAGAATCACAGTTCGCCTATGTTAACTTATACACTGTGGGATTGATCAAACTTAACGGAAAGGTTGTTTCTCACTCTTCCGAGATTGCTGCTGCCATTGAAGAAGTCTTAAATAAAAAATAAAGACCAAGATGTTACTAAGTCACAATAGATGGGTGGAAATATATGTATTCCAATAAAGTAGGTTTAATTGATATCGGTTCAAATACTATTCGTATGGTGATTTATGCAATCGATCAATATTATGATGTTCATGAAATTACTAACCTTAAAGCGCCTGCACGTTTATCTCAATACTTGAATAAAGATGAAAACGACCAGGTAATGATGTCTGATAAAGGGATTCAGAAACTAACTGAAACGCTAGCTAGTTTTAACTATGCCGCTCGAGCACATAAAATTGAGGAGTTAATTGTCTTTGCTACAGCAGCTATTCGTCAATCAGCTAACCAAGAGCAAATCATACAGCGGGTATTAGAAGAAACTGGCATTGAAATTCGCATCTTATCAGAAAAAGAAGAGGCTTCGCTGGGCCAGTACGCTATTTCGCACTCCTTACCTAATCGTAATATGGTGACTATCGATATGGGCGGAGGGTCTTGTGAAATAACCTTGTCAGAAAACAAAGAGATTAAACAATACCATTCCTTTCCATTTGGCGTAGTCAGCTTGAAGGAAAAGTTCTTTAAAGATAAAGACCATAATGATTCAACAGCCATTGAAAAGACAAGACGCTATTTACAAAAAACTTTTAAGTCACTGGATTGGCTAAAGAAGGTTAAGTACCCGATCGTTGCGGTCGGTGGTTCTGCGCGTAATATCGCTCAAGTTCATCAACGCCTACAGAATTATCCCATTGCTGGCTTACATGGTTATCGACTCTCTGAAAAAAATCTAAACACCACACTCGACCTATTCCAGTCAACAAATTACCAAGATATGCAAGATATTGACGGTTTAAGTTCTGATCGAACTGACATCATTATTCCAGCTAACTTAGCATTAATTGAGCTTTTTCAAATCGTCAATGCGCCTACCCTATTCATTTCTAGACAAGGGCTGAGAGATGGTGTTATTACTTACTACTTGAATGATCATTTTAACCAGCCTATTAATCCTGAGCATATTCACGTTCGAAGTGTCGCCAAAGTATGTCGTGATTTCAAAGTGCATCCAAAGGTTGCAGAAATTCGGAGTAAAATAGCGATCGATCTTTATAAACAACTGACTGATTTAGGACAAATGGATTATTCCTATGCTCAGCAAGTTGAATTAGAAATGGCAAGTTATCTCTACCGATGTGGCCAATTCATCTCTAAAGAAGCTGATTCCCAGACAACTTTCTATCTTTTATCCAATATGGATTTGGCCGGTTTTTCACATCGCGACCGTGTCCGCTTAGCTTTATTAAGCAGTTATCGTAATAAATCTTTACTCAATCAATATTGTCAGTCTTTCAGCAATTGGTTTAGTAGTGAAGATATAAAAGAACTACAAGCTTTAGGAGGTATTTTAAAATTTAGCCAATCATTAAACGATTCTAAAACTTCTCCGATTAAAAATATTAAATTAGAAAAAAAGAAAAAAGACTATATCCTAACCCTTTATCACAATGGCCCTGTGGTAGCCGAGCAATATCGAGCAGATCGTCACGCCAAACATATTGCTCGTAGCTTAGATGGAAGCTTAAAACTAAAGTATGTTGACTTAGAGGCTTAAAGAAAACTGAGAGGAGAAATGAAATGACTGAGACCAAAAAAAAGAAAAAGAAAACAGTGAATAAGGATAAGCGCATTTCTAACTCAAGAAAAAATCGCGGACAATTTGATAATCCTGACTTTTATTTTAACCGCGAATTATCTTGGCTAGACTTTAATTTACGTTGTATTGACAATGCTTATGATATGACCAATCCTTTACTGGAACAAATAAATTTCTTAGCCATTGCCTCTTCAAATCTCGATGAATTCTTTATGGTCAGAGTTTCGGGAGTTTACGATCAACACCTTGCTGGTGTGGAGGTTTCTGAAAATAAAACCTGCCAAACACCCGAAGAATTATTAGAAAACATTAGTCAGCGCAATCAACGCAATGTCGCTAAACAATACCAACGCTACCATGAATTAATGCCTCTCTTGCCAAATACTGGCTACCAAATGAAGTCCATCGGTGAATTATCCGTATCTGAACAAGCAGAAATAGACTATTACTTTAAGACCTTACTCTTACCGACTCTTTCTCCTTTAGGAATCGATGCCTACCGGCCTTTCCCTCACCTTGTCAATAAAGTTTTAAATATTATGGTTAAGCTGGAAAAGGATGGCAAAGAGCATCGAGCGATTCTTCCTATTCCTCAGCTGATTGAACGTTATTTCATTATTGAAGGACAAGTCCATACCATCGTCTTAGTGGAAGACATTATCATCCACCACCTTGATCGTATTTTTGAAGGCTATGAAGTTGTGGCTGCTTATCCTTTTCGAATTACACGTAATGCAGATTTTTCAATTGCAGAAGACGGTGCTTCCGATTTGTTAGTTCTAATTGAAGACTATGTCAAACAAAGAAAAAATGGAATGGCTGTCCGGCTTGAAATTGACCGCTCACGCTTAATGAATTTTTCTGAACAAAACCTTACTTATCTACAAGAAGTTTTTGAGTTGGAAGAAAATGCTGTTTACTTAATTGACGGGCCGCTCGATTTAACTTTCCTTTTTGCCTTAAGAGAAGAAATTGGTGAAAATAACCCTCAATTCTTATTTGAGGAGCATATACCCTACCTGAATCCCAAACATTTAGGAGAAGACCTATTCACCCAGGCCAAAGACCATGACATCTTCCTCCACCACCCTTATGATTCGTTTGATCCGGTAGTTAACTTAATAGCGTACGCTGCTCAAGATCCTCAAACCATTGCCATTAAACAGACCCTTTACAGAGTTTCTAAAAACTCTCCCATTATCTCAGCCTTAAAAACCGCTGCCGAAAACGGAAAAGAAGTTACCGTGTTGGTGGAACTAAAAGCACGTTTCGATGAAGAAAATAATGTTTATTGGGCCAAAGAATTAGAAGAAGCAGGCTGTCACGTTTTATATGGTGTTAGTGAACTAAAGACCCATTCCAAAATTTCACTGGTCATTCGCAAGGAGGATAATAAAATCCAACCTTACCTTCATCTAGGAACAGGTAATTACAATGACAAAACAGCAAAAATTTATACCGATATGGGCTTATTTACGACGCACCCTGGTTTAACGGATGATGCTACTGATTTCTTCAACTATTTAAGTGGTTATAGCAGCTTGCCAGATTATAAACATTTACATGTTTCACCTTTTGCCATTCGGGATTCTCTAATGGATTATATTGATGAGGAAATTGCTTTTCAAAAACAATACGGTAATGGTCGTATCATTGCTAAAATGAATTCCTTAACCGATCTTCCCCTCATCCAAAAGCTCTATGAAGCCAGTCAAGCGGGTCTTTCAATTGATCTAATTGTTAGAGGTATCTGCTGTTTGAAACCGGGCATTCCTGGAATATCTGATAATATTCGTGTACGTTCAATTGTTGGTCGCTTTTTGGAACATTCCCGTGTGTATTACTTTAACCATAATAGTGATAACCACCTATTCCTCTCTTCAGCTGATATGATGACGCGCAATATGATTAAGCGTGTCGAAATTGAATTCCCGATCTTAGATAAGGATATCGAGGCCGATATAGTGGACTATTTAGAGCTTCAATTAGCTGATAATATGAAAGCACGTGAACTGCAAGTAAACGGCGAATATATCCGCCCAGTTATCATTGAAGACCAAAAAATCAACTCGCAAGAAATTTTAATCGAGCGAGCCAGCCAACGTCAAAAAGATCTCGATGAGCGCTTAGCTAAAGAAAAACAGAGTCGCAAAATTCGACTCAGTAAACTAAATCCCGCTCGTGATAATCAGACTAAACTGTCAAGTCCGCAAGATCCTTCTATAATCAAACGCTTCTTAGCTTGGTTACGCAGTCTATAAAATTTTGACTCTGTCCCTAAATGGACAGAGTTTTTTATCTTCTAATAAGTTTATCAATAAACTATATTTCTTAATGCTTTTTAGTCCTTATCATGCTAGAATGAAGGCGTATGTCTATGAATCTAAGATGGAGGTTATGTTTGTGATCAATGTATCGAATGTTAGTTTACAATTCCCAGACCGGAAATTATTTGATGAGGTCAATATTAATTTTACACCTGGCAACTGTTATGGTGTGATCGGAGCCAATGGTGCTGGTAAGTCAACCTTTTTAAAAATTTTATCAGGTGACATTGCACCTACAACGGGAAATGTGTCCATGGATCCTAATGAAAGATTAGCTGTTCTTAACCAAAACCACTACGGATTCGAAGACTATGAAGTGATCGAAACCGTGATGATGGGTTATAAGGAACTTTATGAAGTAAAGAAAGAAAAAGATGCCATCTATATGAAAGCTGATTTTTCTGATGAAGATGGGGTGCGCGCTGGCGAATTAGAAGGTTTGTTTGCCGAAATGGGTGGTTGGGAAGCTGAATCAGAAGCTTCTAATATGTTACAAGGCTTAGGAATCCCTACTGAACAACATACAGCCAAGATGAGTGAGCTTATCGAAGCTGATAAAATCAAAGTTTTACTGGCTCAAGCACTTTTTGGTAAACCGGACAATCTGCTCCTAGACGAGCCAACTAACGGTCTAGATGCTCAAGCTATTGATTGGCTAAGTAACTTCATCATGGACTTCCCAAACACTGTCATCGTTGTTTCTCACGACCGTCACTTCCTAAACACAGTATGTACTCATATGGCGGATGTCGACTTCGGTAAAATAAAAATTTATGTGGGAAACTATGACTTTTGGTTACAATCCAGTCAATTAGCCGCTAAATTGCAAGCGGATCAAAATGCTAAAAAAGAAGAAAAAATTAAAGAATTACAAAACTTTATTGCGCGCTTTTCTGCTAATGCTTCTAAATCAAAACAAGCGACCTCTAGAAAGAAACTTTTAGAAAAAATTACCCTGGATGACATTCAACCTTCCAGCCGTCGCTATCCATTTGTCGGCTTTTCACCTGAACGTGAAATCGGTAATGATTTACTTAGCGTAGAAGGACTGTCAAAATCAATTGACGGTGAAGCCCTCTTTGATAATGTTACTTTCACTTTGAATCGTGATGATAAGGTGGCTTTTGTCTCCCGCAATGACAATGCCATTTCAGCCTTTTTTGAAATCTTGATGGGAAACTTGGAAGCAGATAAGGGAAGCTTTGAATGGGGTGTTACGACTTCACAAACCTATCTGCCACGTAATTCGGGCGATGAATTTGATGGAGTCGAGTTGTCAATTGTCGATTGGTTAAGACAATATGCTTCTAAAGAAGAAAGTGACAATACCTTCTTACGCTCCTTCTTAGGACGCATGCTCTTTACAGGAGATGATGTCTTAAAACCTGTCAACGTCCTTTCTGGTGGTGAGAAAGTCCGCTGTTTACTTTCAAAAATGATGCTATCGAAAGCCAACGTTTTAGTGATGGATCAACCAACCAACCACTTAGACCTTGAATCCATTACTGCTTTAAACGATGGTTTAATTAAATTTAAATCCGCTATTCTCATCGCCTCACATGACTACGAAGTCTTAAATACAACAGTCAATCGTGTAATTGAAATTACTCCAACTGGGGCCTTTGATCGCATGAATACCAGCTATGAGGAATTTGTCAATGATAAAGATTTACAAGCGCGAATAGATAAAATGTATCCAAAAGATTAATTTTAAGCGACTCAGCAGTCGCTTTTTTTCTTTTGCTATCAAAAGTTTGACAGAAATCTTGCAAGCTAAAAATTTTTGAAAAAAATTCTATAAATGAAGCTTGTTTTTCGCTATAATACAAACAGACTATAATGAAAGTGAAGTGAATTAAATGGGTCGTAAATGGATGAACATTCGCGAAAAAAAAGCGAAAACCGATCAACAAACCTCAAGAATTTATGCAAAATTTGGCATTGAAATTTATGCAGCAGCCAAATCAGGAGACCCAGATCCGGAGACCAACCAGAAACTAAAATTTGTTGTCGATCGTGCTAAAACCTATAATGTACCATCTCACGTCATCAACAAAGCCATTGACAAGGCCAAAGGCTCGGCCGATGAGACCTTCCAAGAATTGCGATACGAAGGTTTTGGCCCGAATGGTTCAATGATTATCGTGGATGCTTTAACAAACAACGTAAACCGCACTGCCGCCAATGTTCGCATGGCCTTTAATAAGAACGGTGGAAATATGGGGGTTGCTGGATCCGTTTCTTATATGTTTGATCATGTGGCTGTTTTTGTGATGGAAAACCAAGATGAAGAAACCATTACGATGGCTTTATTGGAAGCAGATCTCGATGTCAAAGATGTTTATACTGAAGAAGGATCTGTGGTTGTATATGGTCAACCTGGTGATTACGGCACTATTAAAGAATGCCTGGAAAGTATTGGTATTACTGACTTTTCAGTGGCTGAAACTGAAATGATTGCCCAGACTGAAGTGGACCTCAACGCAGAAGACTTGGAAACTTTTGAGAAGTTAATTGATGCATTAGAAGATGATGAAGACGTGCAAAAGGTTTATCATAATGTGAATGTGTAATTAATTCACGTAAATTTAAAGGTCTATATTCCTATGTTAACAAATAGCCTCCTATCCGTTGAATAGGAGATTGTTTGTTAACATCCGTTTAAATATCAATCTTATTATTTATATTTTTGTACACGATACGATCATAATACAATAAATAATTCCACCAAATAAAAGGTATTAATAAAGGAATTGCTCTTCATAAATAAAAATAATCCGAATAGTTATAGAAAGAACATTCAATCCAACTATTGATGCTCTCTTATAGATTAAACGTTTAGAGAAGCATCAGTGGAGTGAGTAATAAATCCATTGATTTATTTGACAATCTTTCTACATACTATTCGGATTTTTTCATAAGACTAATTTATTAATCTTTCTACTAATTATAGATCTTTAACCTTCATCATACGAGTGATACTTGCTCGCTCATTTTCTTCTAACTTCATTGAAATATAGTTGATTGTCTCTTCGGTATCCGGAATCATTCGATATTCAAGAGCGTTAACACGTCTTCTTGTTTTTTCGATTTCATCGGCTAAAAGCTGACAAGTCTTTTCAATTTCGACTAAATCTAATAACTTGGGCAAAATGGACCTTAAACCTTCTAAAGCTTCATCTAATTCCGCATTGGAATTCAAATAACCATAGCGTAAAGGCTCATCATCAATATCATCATCTAAATTAAAATCCATTTTAGGAACATTGACACTCATAATATTTTTAAGGTCAATTGAAAGATCAATGTTTTCACCTGAAATGGCCGCTATCTCTTCAATAAAATGATCGCTCATTAAAGACTTCGCTAATACAAATGATTGTAAGGCATTTGAAAGTTCTGCTTCCACTTGATCTCTTAGTTCATTGTTTTTACGAATCAAATCAATAAAATGGCGCATCAATTCATCTTGCTTATCTTTAAGTAACTTATGCCCGCGACTAGCCAGTGCGTGCGTACTCTTTAAAGCTGACAGCTCCATCCGGGTGGGCTTTACCCCTAATACGTTTGCCATAGTGCATTACTCTCCTTTCGGTAAGTATTGCTCGATCATTGGATCCTTGATCCGTTTCAATTCGCTCTTCGGTAAAATCTTTAATAAGTCCCAGGCAATATCAAGCGACTCAAAGATGTCACGGTTCTTATCAAAGCCTTGGTTAACATAGCGTTTCTCGAATTCATCAGTAAATTTAACATACTGTTTATCGATATCTGAAAGGGCTGACTCACCCAATACAATCGCTAATTCTTTTGCTTCTTTACCTTTGGCATAAGCTGCAAATAGCTGGTTCATTGTCGGTGCATGATCTTCACGTGTTTTTCCTTCACCGGTTCCCTTATCCTTCAAACGCGATAAGGAAGGAAGAACATTAATAGGCGGCTTAATACCTTGGTTATCTAATGAACGGTCTAAGATGATTTGTCCTTCAGTAATATAACCGGTTAAGTCAGGGATTGGATGAGTAATATCATCTTCAGGCATGGTAAGAATTGGGATTTGAGTAACCGATCCCTTAGATCCTACTAAACGTCCTGCGCGTTCATAGAGTGTAGATAGGTTGGTATATAAGTAACCTGGATAGCCACGACGGCCTGGTACCTCACGACGGGCTGCTGACACTTCACGTAAGGCCTCACAATAGTTCGTCATGTCTGTCATGATAACTAAAACGTGCATATCTTTTTCAAAAGCCAAGTATTCGGCAGCAGTTAAGGCGATTTTTGGAGTCGCTAACCGCTCAATTGCTGGGTCATTAGCTAGGTTAACAAACATTACTGAACGATCGATTGCTCCGGTTTCACGGAAAGAATCCATAAAGTATTCAGCCTCATCATAAGTAATTCCCATGGCTGCAAAGACAACTGCAAAATTTTCATCAGAATTTAAAACAGTTGCTTGACGTGCAATTTGGGCTGCTAACTCTTTATGCGGCAAACCAGAACCAGAGAAAACGGGTAGTTTTTGTCCACGAACCAGTGTATTCAAATGGTCGATGGTTGAAATACCTGTTTGAATAAATTCATCCGGATAGTCACGCGCCATTGGGTTAATCGCTTGACCATTGATATCAGCAAACTTTTCAGGAATGATTTGCGGTCCGCCATCCATCACATTACCCATACCGTCAAAGATGCGTCCCACAATATCTTCGGATAAAGCAAATTCTAAGGGCTTGCCTTTAAAACGCGCTTTAATATTGGATAGCTTCATTGAAGAAGTACCACCATAGATTTGAACAACGGCTTTACCCTCTTTAGCTTCTAACACCTGACCCATACGAATTTCACCATCGTGGAGCTCAATTTCAACTAGTTCGTCATAGGCTATATCTTCGACGCCATCTACAATCATCAAAGGACCATATAGGTCAGAAATGTTTGTATATTCCTTAAGCATTTGCTCCACCTCCTTGTTCTAATACTTGTTTCATGTAGGTAGCAATTTGCTGATTAATCTCATCCAAGCGGTGAATTTCTTCTTCTGGAATAAATTTAGCTCGAGCAATTTGCTCACGAACTTCTTGAGTACCTTCCATAATTTCATTATAGTAAGCACCCAGTTTCATTGCTTCTCTTGCCTCATTTTCAAAATCAATAATTAAATTCAATAATTTCAATTGTTTTTCTTCAGAGGTTGTCGTATCAACATCGTCAAAAGCATTTTGTTGTAAGAAGTCTTCACGAATCATCCCTGCGATGGCAAGCGTTAATTTATCTTTTTCAGAAAGTGAATCTAAACCAACCAAACGAACAATTTCTTGCAAGCTTGATTCTTCTTGAAGAAGGGATAAGCAATGACGTACTTTCTCACCCCAACTTGGGTCAATGTGTTCATCATTATGTGCTTGAACATCGGTTGAATATTGAGAATAAGAATCTAGCCAGTTAATAGCTGGGAAGTGACGTTGTTGTGAAAGTTTAGAATCTAAACTCCAGAATACTTTTACGATACGTAAAGTATTTTGGGTAACGGGTTCTGAAGTATCCCCACCTGGAGGTGAAACCGCTCCAATGGCAGAAACTGAACCAACGCGCTCATCTGATCCCAATACTTGGACCAAGCCGGCACGCTCATAGTATTCTGCAATACGTGAACCTAAATAAGCTGGATAACCTTCATCCCCTGGCATCTCTTCCATACGTCCTGACATTTCACGTAATGCTTCTGCCCAACGTGAAGTAGAATCCGCCATGATGGCCACTGAATAGCCCATATCACGGAAGTATTCCGCAATAGTGATACCTGTATAGATTGAAGCTTCACGAGCCGCCACCGGCATATTGGAAGTGTTAGCAATTAAAATAGTACGTTGCATGATAGACTCGCCCGTTTTAGGATCAATTAATTCTGGAAACTCGTTAATAACGTCCGTCATCTCATTTCCACGTTCACCACATCCTACGTAAACCACTACGTCAACATCAGCATACTTAGCGATTTGGTGCTGAACGACCGTTTTTCCAGCCCCGAAAGGTCCAGGAACAGCAGCTACCCCACCCTTAGTGATTGGGAAGAATGTATCAATTACACGTTGTCCTGTCTTTAGTGGTGCTTTGGGAGTTGATTTAGCTTTATAAGGGCGTCCCAAACGAACCGGCCATTTTTGAACCATATTTAATTCATGTTCGCCTGATTCTGTTTCAACCACACAAACGGTATCTTCAATTTTGAAAGAGCCAGATTCGATGGATTTAATTGTTCCTTCAATGCCAACAGGAACCATAATGCGGTGCTCAATAATTTTGGTTTCTTGAACGACCCCAATAATATCGCCAGCTACCACATGGTCACCCACTGCTTTACGGGCTTCAAATTCCCAAACCTTGTCTCGATCTAAAACATCAATGTTACTTCCTCTTACTAAAAAATTACTCTCTGTTTTTTGCATGAAATCTTCTAATGGTCTTTGAATCCCATCAAACATCTTGGTTAATAGACCTGGTCCTAATTCAACTGAAAGAGGATGTCCTGTAGGTCTTACGATTTCGCCCGGTTTCAACATCGAGGTCTCTTCGTATACTTGAATGGATGCAACGTCTTGGTGCATTTCAATAATTTCGCCAGTAAGTTGCATTTCTCCAACCAAAACAATTTCACGAATTGAGGAGTCTTTCATTCCTTTAGCCTTCACTAAAGGTCCTGAAATTTCTTGAATAATTCCAGTTGTCATTTTTTTCCTCCTTTTATAATATGTTCTGTCCGATTGCTTTTTCAACGTTGTCATTGACTTTGGCTTTACCTATTCCAAGAGATCCTTTATGAGTTGGAATTAGAATAACCGCAGGGGTTGGTAAAGTGTCAAAGTGACTAATCGTATCGGGTATTTCATGAGCTAGATTTTCTGTCAATAATACGACACCAATATTTTCTTCTTTTAAATCGTGTAGAATTTTTCTAGCTTCCTCGCCACTACTTGCTGGATAGACTTCAAATCCTAATAGTTTAAAGGCTAATACGACGTCACGGTTACCGATTACTGCTATTTTATATGCCATGAATAGGTCGCATCCTTTCTTTAATTAGTTGATTGTCTAAATTATTTTCTTTCCCAATTAAGATGAGACGTACGTTGTCACTCTCATTTTCCAAGAAATATAGATAAGTAAGTACTGGCATCGGCCCGAAGGCATCAAATGAGAATGATCTTAAAATCCGACTAAACTCGCCTTGAATTAAAGCATTTAGTTCAGTTGGGTTGACCTTTTCATCATTCAATTGATCCCAAACAGGGTCTAAATTAATCATGTATTCAGCTGTTTGATAAGTTTCAACTAAACCGTTCAAATCTTTTTCTCGCCAATTTTCAATGATATCATCACGACTCACTGCCCCTTGACTTGATAAAGAGGTGAAAATAAATGATGTACTTTGACCTTGTTTAAAAGCACGGACAAAAGTTAATAAATTTTGAAAATCAATTTTCATTTTTACAAATCGACTGAGTTCTTCATGCTTCATTGCATCGGCATGAGATCGGATATGTCTTAGATAGGCTGTATCCAAAATGACATCAATCGAATGGGTATCGCCTGTGTCTTCTACTGCTGTGATAGCGTCATAGACAGCTTCTTCTAATACAGGATGAAGGTCTTCATTTTGTCCTTTTGTAGACACAACTTGAGCAAGTTCCTCTTTTGAAAAACTGCCAATCGGAATGTACAAATGAGACAAATCTTCATCCAGATATTTTTCTTTAATTAAAAGCTTCAAATTATGATAAGTATATCTTAATGAGAAGATTTCGATTATACGCCTATCAGGTGATGCCTCAAGTAATTCTTCATATACATAAACCAAACGTTGTTGAATGATTGGCTCAAAACTACGATTTAAACGCACTTCCTCCGGAATAGAATAAGCCGTCTTACCTAAGTAGTCTAAAACAGCATCAGAATGGTCCATTTGTAATAACGTTTCATAGTCTGATTGACTGAGAAGTTGAGCTTCATAGAGGCGCAGGGTCGTATTTAAACCAGCATACTCTAATTCTTTCATTATAAGCCCCCCTTATGCTTTCAGTTGTTTTTCAAGTTCAATAAGCAGTTGAGGCTTCAGTTCATTAATAATATCTTCAAATAAATAATTCATATTCATCCCTTTTTGGGTAAGAATAAAACCAGATTTATCCGCAACGTTTTCGCCCCATTGCATCATATTATAATCTGCATGAAATTTATTCGCTTGATCATCAGAAATAAATTGACGTGATTTTTCACCGATTCTTAGTTCAAAAGCTTGATTTGAATCCAACTTTTGCATTGCCGCTTGAATCATTTGACCCAAATTATTAGCTATCGAATGGTTTATTTCTTCAGGAACGTCTTGGATAATTTCTTCTAATAATTTTTGCTTATGAGTAAGCTGTGAGTTGCGCAATTCATTAGCCAATGATTGCTTACGAATTTCAAATTGTTGCTCTTGCTTACGAATAAAGTTTTCTTTATCATGCTCAAATTGTTTATTAATCCGATTTTTGTAATCGTCCATTGCTTGGGACAACTCTTTTTGAAGATCTTGAACTTGTGCTTCACCTGTGGCTTGAACTTTCCCTAAGATTTTATTTTGTAAAGTTTCAATGTTTCCCACAAGTTTGACCTCCTATCCTTGAACAAGTAAGAATGAGAATACGAATGCTAAAATTGCATAAGTTTCAACCATTACTGAATAAATAATTGCATTAATAACTTTTTCAGGACGTTTAGCCAAAATCTGCATACCTGCTGCAGCTACTTTACCTTGGTGAATACCTGATACCCAACCTACAAAACCAACAGGCATAGCAGCAATTAATAGATTAAGTCCTGTTTGTAGTTCCATGCCTTGTTGTAACTGTAAGAAAATTAAGAAGCCAATCGCAAATCCATAAAGGCCTTGTGTACCTGGTAGTAACTGTAAGATTAAAGATTGAACGAATTTTTCAGGTTGATCTTTAGTTAAAGCTGCAGCGGATGTACCTGCAGTACCAACCCCATTAGCTGAACCAAAACCTGAGAAAATAACTGCCACTGCTATCCCTAAAACGGCGAATAAATAACCACCATACTCTTGTAAAAATTCCATTATATTACCTCCTAGTAAATTTATTTAATATTAATGTATTTGCCTAAGTATTTTAATGGGGCAAAGGCTTGACCCCCAGCTTCATAGAATTTACCGAAGAACTCAACGAAGATTAAACGTGCAGAGTGAACATAAGCACTTAAGACCGTTAAGCCAAAGTTAAATAACTGTAAAGCAATGATTAATAGAATACCCACTGAAAATCTTGCTGCAGGAGGTAAATATGCCACCAAAATATTAAAGGCTAAGGCAATTGATCCTCCAGCTATACCAAGGGCCATTAGTCGACTATACGATACTAAATCTCCTAAATAAGAAGAGATGCCATACAAATCGTATAAACCGGCTCCGAAACCGGCAAATTTATTTTTACTTTTAATAATAGCTACTACCAAAATTGTTATGGCTGCAAACCCAGCTAAATATAGGCCTAATTGTTGTAGACTTTCAATGTTTAATAACATTGGTCCAAGGACTGCAATTAAAAAGCCAAATAGCATGATAATCCATGATAGTCCATCCTTAATTGCATCTAATCGATTACTTTCCCAATTTAGGAGTGTGTTTAGGATGAGTCCATGAATGATTTGGATAAATCCTAAACCAATCGACAAGGCCAATACCTGAATGACGTCTTCAGTAGGTGATAGCAACTTGAAAGGCAAGGATTCACCAAAAAACGACCCGTAAATTAAGCCCCATAGCAAAACAGCATATGATAAGAGATGGAAGAAACGTATGTTTTTCTTCATCCCTTTATCGATCGTAAAGAATTTTAATGGGATAAAGGTTCCTAACCAGAGTAAAATTCCATAACCTAAATCGGCAATCATCATTCCAAAGAATGTCCAATAATAAGGCGTTAAAGAGGATGTCGGGTCAAACCCCTTATATCCAGGTAGACCATACATTGAAGTAACTGTTTCAAAAGGTTCAACCAAAGGGTGATTTTTTAATTGAATGGGTACTTCTTCGCTTTCTTCTTCAGTTGGTGTCACATAGTCTAAATAAACTTCTCCATTTAGCGCTTTTATAACTTCTTCTAGACTTGCTTGAGCTTGTTGCTCTTCAATCCAACCTTCTAGAGCGAACAACTCCCCTTTGTTTAATCCTAATTCTGTTGCTTTTTGTCTTTCTACTTTGGCATAAAAAACTTCTTCAGCGATTTTTAATTGGTTATATTCTTGTCTGAAACTTCCCAATTCTTTTCTTAGATCTCTGGCTTTGTTTCTTAAGTTTTCCGCTTCTATATGGGATTCTTCTAGCAGTTTAACCGGAAGGTCTTTGAAGCGATAATCTAAGATCTGGAAGCGGTTTTGATTAAGAAATTGATTCACTTCGAAGGCATCATCCTTATCAAAAGCAACTGCCAGGCCAATTTCTTCTTTAGACTGATAGACCTCTTCCAGTGCAATTCGGTCTTCTTCTTTCAAAGCATTGTAATATTCATTATCCGCTGTTTGAGGAATTGTCCCTAATAACAAGCGTGTATAGCGATAATCTTTAGCGTAATCTGGAAGTGCTTTTAGATTGCGCCACTTATGATAAAAATCGGCTTCATTCTCGCAAATTTGAATTTGGGAATCAATTTCTTCTAGCATCTTTTTCTTTTCCCATACTTTATCAGTAATCTTCTTGGCTTGCTCATCCATTTGACTTTCTTCAATTTCAGCCATACTCATTTCTGGTAATGGCGTTAGATACTTGTCTTTAAAGGATTCAGCTGTTAGATAACTTTCTAAATATTTTTTTGCTGATCGGACATTTTCTAACTGATCGAGATATTCTGTCAGTTGTTTTGATTCCATTTTTGGCTCTTGGTCCAACAATTCAGAGTTAATTGTCTTCACTTGAATGTTTTGCATTTTTTGAAATGCCTGCATCAAGTCGTCACGATTTTCTTTCTCAACAATTGCTAAAACCTTAGCCATTTTAGCTATTGCCATATTTCTTTCACCACCTTTTCAGCAATTTTTTGCGTCAAATCCTCACGGCGGTTAGCAATATCGGATTCAATTTGAACAACCGACAATTGATTTTCATTTCTTAAGTCATTTTCAACCTCAAGAAATTGATGATTATATTTTTCTTTAGTCGTTTGTTTAAATTGAGCGAATTCCGAATCAACCTGCCTTTTAAATGTGAGTTTTTGATCTTCAAAGTTTTCTTGCATTTCTTGCAATTTTTTTTGATAATCAGCAACTTTTTCAGCACTTAATGCCTCTAATTCGTTAACTGTCTCAATTAAATTTGCCATTCGTTCACCACCCTTCTTTTCCTATTTCAAATAGGAAATAAATAATTAGCGACACTGATATTATAACATGAATTTTGATTCCGTTTCCAATATTATTTAGTTTGTGAAAAAGTTACTATGTATTAAAATGCTGTTTATTATCTCTGTTTACTCGTATATAATTGATAGATGAATAAAATAACGATTAGAAAGAAGGGTTCTAATGATCAAGTTGATTGCAACAGCTGAATCGATAGGACAAGCCAAAAAACTAATCGATCTTGGGATCGATCAAGTTGTTATTGGTGAGGAAGTATTTGGTTTGCGCTTGCCGGCTTATTTCTCCTTTGACGAAATGAAAGAGGTTATCGATTACGCCCACCAATACAAAAAAGAAGTCATCATTGCCATGAATGCTATTTTGCATAATGAACAAATTAAGCAAGCACGATCTTTTCTAAAGAAGATCAAAGAAATCGGTGCAGACCAAATTATGGTTGGCGATACTGGCTTAATTCAAATTCTTAAAGATGAAGACCTCTACTTACCATATATTTATAATGCTTCTGTTTTAATGACCTCATCCGGTCAAGTAAATTTTTGGGCCAAATATGGCGCAAAGAGAGCCTTTGTCGCAAGTGAAGTGCCATTTGTTGAATTAAAGGATATGTTAGCTGAAAGTCAAATTCCTCTTGTTTATCAAGTCTATGGCTCTACTTGTATTCATCAAAGTCGAAGACGCTTATTGAATAATTACTTTAACTATATTCATAAGGATGTTGAGGAGTTAACCGATCGTGATCTTTTCTTGTCTGAGCCTAATAAAAAGGATAGCCATTATTCGATCTACACCGATCAACACGGTACACATATCTTTGCCAATAAAGATTTAAATTTAATTGAATATTTACCCGATTTAGCAAATGTTCAACAAACGCATTGGTATTTAGATGGATTATTTACACCCGAAGAAGCGTTCAAACAAGTCGCAAGACATTTTATACGTGTGAAGGAATTAATTGAACAAGACCAAGTGACTTTAGAAGGACTAAAACTACATCGTGTAGCGGTTGAACAATATCACACTAAAAATCGGGAATTGGGTACAGGTTTCTTCTTATATGAAGCAGACCAGGTACAATAGGAGGCGCTTATGGAAAACTTAACTTTTAAAAAACCAGAATTATTAGCACCCGCAGGAACGCTCGAAAAACTAAAAACTGCGATTCACTATGGAGCAGATGCAGTATATATTGGCGGTAATGATTACGGACTTCGTAAAAGAGCCGGTAATTTTTCTTTTGAGGATATGGCTGAGGGAGTCGCTTTTGCCCATGCAAGAGATGCGAAGGTATATGTCGCTGCTAATATGGTTACTCATGAAAATGATGAGATAGGTGCTGGTGATTTTTTCCGGCAAGTAAGGGATATTGGCATTGATGCGGTCATTGTGTCTGATCCGACTCTTATGCAAATATGTGCCAGTGAAGCTCCGGGACTAGACATTCACCTTTCCACCCAGCAATCAGCTGTCAATTATGAAACCTTGAACTTTTGGCAGGAAGCCGGACTGACACGTTGCGTTTTAGGACGTGAGGTCTCTATGGCAGAAATTAAAGAAATCCGTGCTAATACGGATGTAGAAATCGAAGCTTTTATTCATGGTGCTATGTGTATATCTTATTCCGGTCGTTGTACTCTCTCCAACCATATGGCTAATCGTGACGCTAATCGAGGCGGCTGTTGTCAATCTTGTCGTTGGCACTATGGCTTATTCGAACTGCCTGAGTTGGACCAAAAAGTAATGGTGGGGGCAGGTGAACCGGGTATTAAAGAACCTTTCTCGATGTCAGCTGTTGATATGGGGATGTTAGACCATATCCCTGAAATCATTGAGGCAGGGATTGATTCGCTGAAAATTGAAGGCCGTATGAAATCCATCCATTATATCTCAACCGTTGTTAACGTTTATCGTAAGGCTATTGATAGCTTCTTTGCTGATCCTAAAAATTATGAAGTAAAAAAAGAATGGTCTGATGAATTATGGAAAATTGCTCAACGCGAGCTTTCAACTGGCTTTTATTACGACGCACCAAGTGAAAAAGAGCAATTGTTTGGCAAGCGTCGACGTCGACCAGAGTATTCCTTTATAGGGGAAGTTTTAGATTATGACCCTGATACAACCATCGCTACTATTCAACAACGCAATAACTTTAAAGTTGGTGAAACCATTGAATTTTATGGTCCTGGCATGCGCCGTCATCAAGAAACATTAGATCAAATGTGGGATGACACAGGAGCTGAAATCAAAGTGGCTCCTCACGCTATGCAAATTGTTACTATGAAAGTCAGTCAACCTGTTGCTAAGCACGATATGCTTCGTAAACACTTAAAATAAAACGAAAGCAACTCATAGATGATACCTACCACTTTTGCTGGATAAACAGTCAAAGGGTAGGTATCTTTCAGAGTTGCTTTTATTTAGCTATTATTTTTTCTAAGTGCTCAATGAAGTATTTCAAGACTTGAATACGGGCATAGCGTTTATCATTGCTGGCTACGATATACCAAGGAGCATATTCGGTATCTGTGCGAACCAACATTTCATTCATAGCCTCTAAATATTGTGGCATTTTCTCACGATTGCGCCAATCTTCAGCTGTTATTTTATAGTTTTTGGCTGGATCTTCTACCCGATCTTCAAATCTTTCATATTGCTCTTGACTATCAATATATAAGAAAAACTTCATGACAGCCGTGCCGTGGTCGGCCAAGGTTCTTTCCATTTGATTAATTTCTTCATAAGCGCGTTCCCAATCTCTTTCAGGGGTGAAATTTTCTACCCTCTCAACTAAGACCCGCCCATACCAAGAACGATCAAAAATAACCATCTGACCATCTTCGGGCATTTCTTTTTGAAAACGCCATAAATAATGAAATTTTTCTTCTATAGGGTCTGGTGCGTTAATTCCAAATATTTTATAAGAACGAGGATCAATGTGCCGGGTCAACCGCTTAATTGCCCCACCTTTACCAGCTGCATCCATTCCTTCAAAGGCTAAAACAATGGGGATTTTCTGATCATAGCATTGGTAAACCAATTTAGCCGCTTGCTCTTGTAAGTTAGCTAACTCCTTGTGGTAATCATCTTTTGAAAGACTCTTACTTAAGTCAAATTGGTCAAGAACATCGTAAACCTGATCACGATCTCTTTTAATCGCTTCATCCCTAGTCCGGCACTGAACGATCCGTTCTATACCACGATGAATTTCATCAATTACCGTCCCTAAGACCATTTTAGAAGCATATTTTTTGTCCTCAGCTGCAACGATATGCCAAGGTGATCGTTTATTATTAGTTTGGGTAAGAATCTTTTCAAACCATTCTTGGTGGTCTTGGTAGTTTTTATTTTGTTCATAGTCTACCTCAGATAACAAATGCTTTCCTTCAACTGTCTCTTCAAGTTTCTTGATGCGTTTTTTTTGTGTTTTTTCCGTTATATTTATGAAAAACTTAATAACAATCATACCGTTATTTATCAAAGTACTATCTAGTTCTGTTAATTCACGAACACGCTGCTCTAGTTTTTCATCATTTTTTTGATCATGATTAAAGACTTGATAGTAAAAGGAACGATCATAGACAACTATTTCTTGATTAGAGGGAATTTTTTGCCAAAAACGCCAAACAGAAGGATGCGCTTTTTCCATTTGATTGGCCTTGTCAAAGACTTCTACTCTCACATAACGTGGATCGAGTTCACGCGTTAAATCGTTGATCACATAGCCTTTACCTGCCGATTCCCAGCCATCAATTAAAATTAAAACTGGAATTTCAAGTCCTTTAACTGTTCGTTGTAATTGATCGAGCCTTTCACCCAACTCTGATCTTTTATAGTTATCAAAGCGTTGGTCAATTTTTTCAAAATCAAAGTCTTTTAACATGGATTCTCCTTCTTTCTGTAATATTGGTAAGCATCTCTAGGATCGCCATTTTCTAAAAAAATAATGCCACAAAACTGAAATCCTAGCTTTGCTAAAATATGTTTCATTGGTTGATTTTCCTCATGTGTGTCAATTCTGATATTCGAATAATGTTCCAAGGTCCAGTCTAATAATGCTTGCCCACTACCTTTTGCTGATGGTAAAGATGCTAGTCGATGAATAGTCACATACTCTTCATCATTCAGCCACTGTCCCTGAATGTTTTTATAAGCAGGGTCTTCCCCTGCTAGCAAAGCCATCACTGCTAAAATTTCATGATCGAGCCTATCTTCTACTATATAAGAATGTGCTGAACGATAATCATTTAGAATGACCTCTCTGCCAGGATAGCCATCAATCCATTGATTGAGATTACCAGTAGCCAATTGAAATCGACGTGCTTGATCATAAATGGCTTGCAACTTATCGATATCTTTTAATTCTACTCGACGAACCTGCCAGTCACTTGTTTTTTTTATCTTACTCAAAAGGATCCTCCTCATATTCTACATGCATTAAATATAAACCTTGTGGAGGCGCTGTAGGACCTGCCTGGTTGCGATCTTTTATATCTAGAAGTCGTTGCATCTCGATAGGTTCTTTAAGGCCGTCACCTATTTGAAGGGAAGTTCCCACAATAATACGGATCATATTGTATAAAAATCCGTTCCCTTTAAAATCAAAAACTAACTCTTGATTAGGAACGTCTAGATTAGCCTTTACTTCATATAAGTTTCTCACTTTATTCTCTTTATCTGTTTTAGTAGAGCAAAAACTTGTGAAATCGTGTTCTCCTTGTAGATAAGCTAAACCTTCTTGAATGCGCTCAATTTCAAAAGGATAACCATGGTGAGTGGTAAAATTTCGTTTAAAAGGATCTGGGAAAGCTTGAGTATCCACGCGATAGCGATAGGACTTTCCAATAGCATGGTAGCGGGCATGAAAATCTATCTTCGTCTGGTTACATTGAATAATACGAATGTCTTTTTCAAGAATAGAATTCAAAGCACGCAAAAGATTGATAGCCGGAATCGAAGCAGGAAAATCAAAATGGATCACTTGCCCCATGGCATGAACCCCTGCATCTGTTCGACCGGAACCTATAATTTTAATAGGGTTTTCTGGGCTTTTTTTAGCAATAAGAAGCAAGGCATTTTCAATTTTCTCTTGAATAGATATACCATTTTTTTGAATTTGATAACCGTGATAGTGACTTCCATCATATTGAACTTTAGCTACATAACGTGGCAAACTCCCACTCCTTTCCATCTCATTTAATTATAGACATTCTTTTCTTCATTATAAAGGCTAATGGTTGCCTAACAAAAAAACTCTCTCATTCAATTTGAATGAGAGAGAAAAAAGTAATGTGTTATTAATCTTTTAATTTTTTCTTTGAATACGCAAGGCTGCCTAAACCTAAGAAGGAAAGTATTGTTGCTACGATAGGATAAGCATGCTGACTCGTTTCTCCAGTAGCTGGTAAGACGCTAGCGCCTTCAGCATCAGATCCTACACCTTGATTCTTATCAAAACTTTCACCTTGCTGTGGTCTTGAACCAGCCTTAGGCTTCAAGTCTTTAGAATATCCCATTACAAGATTTTGCAATTCTAATAATTGAGCTTTTGTTAAATCGTTTAAGTTACTTGCCTCAATTTCATTCACTAAAGCTTGAGCTTTCTTAAGATCAAAATCTTTAGGCTTACGATAATCTTCGATATTCTTTAGTTTATATTTAAACATTTCAAAGTAAGCATTGAAGTTTTTAATTTCTTCTGATAATTCGTCTTCTTTTGCTTGTTCTGGTTTTGTTGGATCAGTTGGACTGGATGGTTCTTCCGAACTTAAATGCTCATCATTTACCTTAGTACCCATTAGAATGATCTCTGTTTGAGCCGGACGAATAACTTCTCCGGTTAACGGATTCAACAACCCTTTAACTCCTTCTTGAATAGTTAATTCGATTCCTTCTAATAAATAAGAGTCTGATTTTTTATCCGTTTCAAAATCAATTTCTACTGGACCATATTCCACAACTTTATCAGTCGCGTCTATAAGAATAACTAATTCACCATCTTCATCGATATTAGCTTTTCCTTCTTGACCTTCTTGGACAACGTTCATTTCACCCACAGCTAAATCTGCATTAAAACGTTTCACAACTTTAAATGGAATAGCTTTTAAATCTCTTAATTGAACTGGGATAGATGTTGCTTCACTTTCATTACCAAAGTCATCATAAACAGTAAAGGTTAGCTCTTTTCCTAACTTAGATTTAGGAATAGTATATAAAACTTTTCCTTCGACTGGGATAGGATTTAATAGTGAATCGAATGTCTTATCTACGCGACCGATCATGTCATTATCCGCCCATAATTCAACATAGTTCATGTTATCACTGAAGTCGATCTCGAAGTATAATAAATCCTTATCTGGACCAAAGACTTGGTTAACTTTAAGTTTTGGCGCTTCAATATCTCGTCTTATTCTTTGAGCCACTTGCTGCTTAACTAATTTATCGTTAGGACTCTTAACATAAGCAATCATTTCAATACTGTAAACTTTATTTTCGGTTAACTTCTCAGTAGATATATCTTCCTTAAAGTAGATCATACCCTCTATTTCTTCAAAAGCGACTGGGTGATTTTCTATAATGATATTTCCGTCTTCGTCACTCACTCGATACTCTAAATAATGAAGCTCATTATAATTTGAGATTTCACCTGAAAGGTCAATGAATTCTTGATACTCACCATATGGCTGGAAGTACCAAGGGCTATTAGTAACAATTGATGGTAAGTCGGTTGTATCTAAGCCTTTTTCTGCAATATATTCTTCTGGATTGCTCGGAGCCTCACCATAAGCTTTGTTCTCTTCAGTTACCTCTGCTTCTGGTTCTTCTCCTGGTTTAATATCAGATCCTCTTTCGACTTCTTCTAAAGTACCATCGGCTAATAAGCGATATTGTTTAATATTTCGAGCGTTGTCATATACCCAAATATCTAAGTCTTTATCTTCAAAACCTTCTTCTAGATTAATTGTAAATGTTTCTTTTAGTAATTGTGGATTATCATTCTTATTAACTTCTTGCCAAGATACAAATTGATCGCCACTATAAACCTCTACTGCAAAAATGCCAGATAAGTTATCTTCTACTGATAAAGTTACTTTGTTTTGTTCACGTTTGGCTTCTAACATAGCATCACTATTATCTAGTACAAACTTATACTCATAACGCTGTCTTTCAGCATCTGGCGCATCAATTTGTGCTTCGATTACATAATAATATTCACCTTCATCTACTTTCTCACCAAATGTATCGGTGAAATCCCAGCCAGTTCCCCAAGGATCTTGTAAGAATCGATATTGATCTTGGTATAAACGAGCAACTTTAAACATACGATTGATGATGGAAAGATCACGTATTTTTTCTCCAGCAGCATTTTCCACGTGGAAAGTTACATCGACTGCGTCACGTAAGAAAGCTAATTTCGGCGTTACTTTGTTTTCAAAGCCATCTTTCTCATTACTATTAACAAAAATCACCTTATCATCTTCAACTCGCCATGCATTAAAGTAATCCCAACCCTGTTCTAAACGCTTACGAACAAAGGCTGTTTTGTCGACACCACCATCCTCGTATTCAATCGGTAAGAAGTTGACATCTTTAGCGTCGGCAAAATCAATCATTTCATCAATAATCGGTAATTTATCCCATTCCCCCTTGAAACCAAAGAAAGGCAATGACAATTCAGTGGCTTTAGAATCAACTGGCTTGAAGAAGAAGTATCCTTGGACGTATTGATTTTGATCGATACCCATAGTTGAAATGATTTGTTCCATTGTTGCTGTTTGACCAGCTTTAACAGTAATTTCACCTAAACTCTCTTCTTTAATCGTTTCGGTTGTTTCTGTATAGCGACCTTCTTCATTAATCTTATCTTTTAATAAAACATAAGAAACAGTATAGGTCTGATCGTCTTTACCATAGTTTTTCAGTTTTAGATTAGCTACAAATTGATCTTGAACTTCTTTTATTTCAAGCTTTCCGTCTTCTTTTGTATCTGTCTCATTAGTTGCCACAACAGTCACAAGATTATCTAAGGCTTTTTTGATATTCGCAAGACCTGCACCTTGTTGAATAGGAGTGTAATAAGAAGCACCCTCTTCAAGTGTATTTAACTTTGGAACGGCTGTATTCATTAAAATCAGCATTGCTAAGTCATCCTGTAATGGATCTTTTTCTTTCCCATTACGGACTAAAATACCTTCATCATAAAGTCTTTGCATTACAAGAGCAGCCATGCCCGATAAGTGAGGTGTTGCCATCGATGTTCCCGACATATTCTGATAACGATCATCACTCATTAAACTATAAATGAAACCACCTGGTCCGGCGATGTCCGGTTTTAATAGTAAGTCTGTAGAAGGCCCCCAAGAAGAAAACTCGCTGAGATTACCTGCCGTGAAAGCATCAAATGCTTGTAGTTCTTTAGAAATTTTGAAAAGGGCATCTTGATTAGAACTAGCAATTTCCTTAAGCTTCTGTCCAGACTCCTTAGTCACAAACATAATTGGAATATCTAAATTCTCTAAACCTGTCATTTCCATAGTATAAGGGCTTTCTAAATTATCATAAATAATTAGTCCTGCCGCATTGCGTTCTCTAGCTAACTGATATTTCTCATTAAATGAAGCATCCCCACGTTGGACTAGAACAATTTTCCCAGTAAAATCGACCTCTGCATTGTTGGTATCTTTATACAGTTCGTAATCTTCTACATTACCTTTGCCAAATTCTACAAGTGGTAATTCTTCACTGAATCCTTCAGGATAGGTAAAGGAGCCTGGGAAGTATTTAACTTCTTCTCCTGCTTTTACTTGAACATAGCGTTTCATTTCTTTTAAGTTATCGAATGAAGCAATCGACATGGAAGGATCCACACTGGCTGGATAGCCCATCGTGCTATTATCTGGATTTTTACCTAGTTGAGTATAATCTGTCCCCCAAGTAGCGTTACGGTCATTACCTGCTGCAATCATTGGAAGAATTCCTTTATCGCGAGCGTTTTGAACGGCTTTTGCCATTGGAGTATCACCCATAATGTTAAAGCCACTTGACATGCCTAGAGACATATTAATGATATCAGCACCTAATTTAACCGAATCATCAAACGCTTTCATCCAAATGTCTTCATAAACTGTTGCGTTTACTTGATCTTCTGAGAAGGCTTTCATTAATAGTAATTGTACATGTGGCGCGATTCCACGAATACCACCCTCTTCTGGGTCACCATTTGCTCCAATCGTACCAGCTACGTGGTTTCCATGCTCATCTTTAGACTGTAAAGTGTCTACATTGTCAGCATAATTATAACCATATGCAATTTTATTAGAGTACCATTTACCTGGTAATCCTAATTTTTGAATCATTTCATTCATTTCTGCTTCATCATAACGTTTTTCGATATCATCAGCTAAAATGAAATCACGATGATAAGGATCAAAGCCTGTATCAATAACTGACACAACAATGTTTTCACCCTTATATTCTGTTTGGTAATCAGCTAATAAATCCATTCCAATTAAAGGACCAGAATTAATCATATTAGCTTCGGCTACTGGGCGTGTGTAACTTTGCGATACATTTACAGACAAGACTTGAGTCATCGACTTAAGTTGATCAATTGTAGCTTGGTTAGCTACAGCTGAGAAACCTGTAAATGAAGCTGAATATTCTTGTTCACCTTCTAAAGTAAGCCCTTGACCAGCGAGAAGATCAGTAATTTCTTTGATGGTTTTCTTTACTTCTTCTTCACTTTCTTTAATAGCTAACTGATAGAGTGTCTCGTCACGATAGTCTGCTCGATCAATAGCTGCTAGGTTATTGGTGCGCACAATTATCTTAACTTTATCTTCGGCTACTGCTTCATCATCTTTAGCTTCTGTTGTTTTAGTTGGCTCTGCTGTTTCTTCTAAGACTGTTGTTTCAACAGCTTCACTTGTTTCAACCGTTTCGCTTGTTTCAACTATCTCAGTGTTTTCAATAGTCTCAGTTTTTTCAATTGAAGTTGATGTCTCCACTATTTCACTTGTCTCTATGATCTCTTTTTTAGGAATCGCTTTCAATTTTTCATTTGAAAATTCTTTCGCTTGCTGTTTTTCCTCCACCGAATTCGTGGTAACTTTTTGATCCGACTCCCTAGTAGTCTGTTGATGACTGTTTTCTTGAAGCTGAACTTGATCCACTTTTACTTCTTGTTCTTCAGCATTAACTTGATTAGCCTGTGCCATCATCATTAACGCAAGCCCACAAGAACTAAGCACCTTCAATCGATTATTCATAAAATTCCTCCTCAAACGTTTTCATATGGATACATTTTAACAGATTTTTTTTAAATTTGATAGTGAATATAAGAAATAAATGAGTGTTTTATTAAATTGTAAGGGCTTGATTTTAATATTGTTAAACTATTAAAAATCCCTAAACACTAGGTTTAGGGTGCAATAAGATTGTAGTTTTAAATTAAATATAAAACCGAATAGTTAGAATGATTACGGTGATTAAAATCATGACAATTAAAACAATCACGTCGTTGCGATCATAATCTAAGTAACGGTACTTTGTTCGCCCCTCAGCACCATGATACCCACGTGATTCCATGGCCGTAGCTAGTTCCTCTGCTCGATTAAAAGCGGAAACAAATAGTGGAACAAGTATAGGAACAATTGCTTTCATCCGTTCCATCATAGACCCTTCATCAAAATCCACTCCTCTTGAACGTTGAGCATTCATTATAGTTTGAGCCTCATCTAAAAGTGTCGGTACATAACGTAAGGCAATTGACAACATTAAGGCTACTTCATGCGATGGAAATCCAAAATGTGTTAAAGGACGCAACAGATGTTCAATACCATCAGTTAACTCAAGCGGAGCAGTTGTTAAAGTTAAAATGGTTGACATCATAATAATTAAGAACAAACGCATAAAGATATAAAAGCCGCCTAATAATCCTAGCGATGTAATCGAAATGGGTCCCCAATTAAAATAAACCTGTCCTCCTGTTGTAAACAATATCTGAAAAATGACCGTAAAAAGAATAATCCATAGCATAGGCTTTAATCCCTTAAAGAAAAAACTAAGCTTCAACCGACTCAATTTGATGCCTATTAACAATACTAGAAATAAAGTTCCATATCCTACTACATTATTTGCAAAAAAAACAAGTAAAATAAAATAGAAAGTAGCAATCAATTTAGTGCGAGGATCGAGCGCATGAATCCATGAATCAATTTGAATATAGCGGCCGATTAATATCTTATCATTCATTAGCGCTAGCCTCCCAATCATTTTGTTGATGATTAATGTCAATTAGAATCTCTGCTAGTTGTTCTACTGTTAGAGGAGATTGCTTAATTTTTTTCATGAGATCTTCAGGAATTTTATCATCTAATAAATCAATAAACGCTAAAGTCTGTGGTAAACCTAATTGCTTTTCTCTCAACCATTCGGGATCAGAGAATACTTCTGAAGGAGTTCCTTGCTTAACAATCTGGCCATTTTCCAAAACCACCACATTATCGGCATACTTGGCCACATCATCCATCTGATGAGTAACTAATACGAGAGAAAGATGATAGTCCTTTTGCAATTGCATAAACATTTCCAGCATGGTGATTTGTCCCAGTGGATCCAGACCAGCCGTTGGCTCATCTAAAATTAAAACTTCTGGTTGCAATGCCAGTACACCGGCGATAGCAACTCTCCGCATTTGACCTCCACTTAAATCAAATGGTGACCGCTCAAAAAGTTCTTCATCGATTCCCACTAAACTTAGCATATCACGGGCAATTCGCTCGGCTTCTTCTTTAGAAACACCAAAATTTTGTGGACCGAACATAACATCTTTTAACACTGTTTCTTCAAAGAGTTGACTTTCGGGAAATTGAAAAACTACACCGATTTTTTTTCTTAGTGCTTTAAGGTTTTTATCTTTTGATTCGGATGTGATCACCCGACCGTCAATAATCAATTTGCCCCTAGTTGGTTTTAATAAGACGTTTAGGTGTTGGATAAGGGTAGATTTACCTGATCCTGTATGACCTATAATAGCTGTGACTTTTCCTTGTGGGATTTCTAAATCAATCCCTTTAAGTACAGGAACTTCAAAGGGGGTTCCTGGCGAATAAGTGAAATCTACTTGTTCAAATACGATTGAGATAGCCATTCTGCCATTTCCTCCTCTGTTAAGTAGTAGTCTGGGACATCCATTCCCTTTTCTTTTAGTTGCAAACGTAATTTCTCAGCAAAAGGAAGATCTAAACCCATTTCAATTAGGGATGTGCCCATAGAAAAAATGTTAGCAGGAATATCTTTATAAATTACTTTTCCTTCTTTTAAAACGATGATTTGATCAGCTAGACTGGCTTCATCAATATCATGAGTAATGGAAATGACCGTCAATCCATACTTTTCTTTGATTTCTCGAACGACTTCGACCACTTCTTTACGTCCTAAAGGATCCAACATAGCCGTTGATTCATCCATGATGATAATGTCTGGACGTAAAGCAACAACTCCAGCAATGGCAATTCTTTGTTTTTGCCCACCTGAAAGTCTTGCTGGCTCTTTTTTTAAGAAATCAAGCATTCGGACTTGTTGAACAGCTTCTTTTACGCGAACTTTCATTTCTTCACGATTGACCCCGTTATTTTCAAGACCGAAGGCCACGTCATCTTCGACAGTCGCACCGACGAATTGGTTATCAGGGTTTTGAAAGACCATACCAACTGATCGACGAATATCCCAAACAGTCTCTTCTTGTAACTTCATGCCTTTAACGTATATTTCTCCTTCGTAAGGCACTAGAAGACCATTAATCGTCTTTGAAAGAGTAGACTTGCCCGATCCATTCGGACCAATGAGCGCTACCCATTCCCCTTTATTGATACTTAAAGAGATATCCTTAATAGCGTCTTTCTCGGCGCCAGGATACTGAAAAGAAACTGAATCGATTCGGATAATTTCTTCTTTCATTATTGTCTCCTTAAAAGATATTCTTATATTAATAGTTAAAGTCGTTTGCTTTCCTTAACTATTAATACAAGTTTTATGTATAAAAAAAACACTTGAAGATGATAGCAGGATTGAGATTAGAAATTCGGCTAATCCCAATCCACCAATTATATTGGTTGCTATAGAGCTAGACTCCTCGATTATCTCTTGAAATCATAACACTCTCCATCATCAAAGTGAATTAGTCAACTTAAGAAATAGCGTTATCTTAAACTAGCTCTAAGATAACCATCGGTGCACCGTCGCCACGACGAGGACCTTTCTTAAGGATACGTGTGTATCCACCATTACGTTCAGCGTAACGCTCAGCATAAGTATCAAACACACGATTTAATACAGTCTCAACCACTACCTCATCACCTTCGATACGAGCATCTGCAATTTCATTGCGTAAGAATGCTGCTGCACGACGACGAGAAGCTAAATCACCTTTTTTACCCAGAGTGATCATTTTATCAACTGTCTTACGAACTTCTTTAGCGCGGGCTTCAGTTGTTTCGATACGCTCGTTGATAATCACATCTGTCGTTAAATCACGTAGTAAAGCCTTACGTTGTGAACTCGTACGACCTAATTTACGATATGACATTCAGTTTCCTCCTTTACTCTCTACTAGTCTTCTTCACGTAAGCTTAATTCTAAACCAGCTAATTTATTTTTCACTTCATCTAATGACTTACGGCCGAGGTTACGAACCTTCATCATTTCAGCTTCGGATTTATTAGTTAGCTCTTGAATTGTATTTATTCCGGCACGCTTTAGACAATTATAAGATCGAACAGACAGATCAAGTTCTTCTATCGTCATGACAAGAACTTTTTCTTTTTCTGCTTCTTCTTTTTCTACCATAATTTCAGTATTACGTGCTTCATCATTCAAATCTACAAAGATATTTAAATGTTCAGTTAAAATTTTTGCAGCTAAACTTAGAGCTTTTTCTGGACTTATTGACCCATCGGTCCATATATCCAATGTAAGCTTATCATAAATATTTCGCTGTCCAATCCGAGTGTTTTCAACTTGATAGTTTACTTTTTTGATTGGAGTGTAGATCGAATCAATCGGCAATACACCAATTGGTGTATCTTCTCGCTTATTATGTTCACTTCGAACAAATCCACGACCATTTGACACATTCATTTGCATATTCAATTGAGCACCTTCTGCTAAGGTACAAATATACAAGTCAGGGTTTAGGATTTCGATTTCATTATCATGAATAATATCTGCTGCTGTTACTGTTTTAGGACCTGCAACATTTAATTCGATCACCTTATCTTCTTCTGTATGTGTATTGAAAGCTACTTCTTTTAAATGCAAAATGATGGTTGGAACGTCTTCAACCACACCTTTTATTGTAGCAAATTCATGAACTACGCCTTCAATTTGAACACTTGTAATCGCTGATCCTGGTAATGAAGATAACAAAATTCTACGTAATGAATTTCCAAGGGTTGTTCCATAACCACGTTCAAGTGGCTCAACGACAATTTTACCATACTTAGCATCGTCACTGATTTCAATCGTTCTAATATCTGGTTTTTCAATTTCGATCATCGATTATTTGCCCCTTTCAAAACGTTTGTCGCGATGATAATTTCGTTTCTAAACGGATTCTACACAATTATCATTATACACGGCGACGTTTTGGTGGACGGCATCCGTTGTGTGGAATTGGTGTAACATCACGAATAGCTGTAACATCTAATCCAGTTGCTTGTAATGAACGGATTGCAGACTCACGACCTGAACCTGGACCTTTAACAGTTACTTCGACTGTCTTCATGCCATGATCCATTGCTCCTTTAGCTGCAACCTCAGATGCCATTTGCGCTGCAAATGGAGTTGCTTTCTTCGAACCACGGAATCCAAGTGATCCAGCTGATGACCATGAAACAGCATTTCCATTCACATCAGTGATCATAACAATCGTATTGTTAAAGGTTGAACGAATATGAGCAATTCCTTTTTCAATATTCTTTTTAACACGACGACGACCTCTACGTGCTTGTTGTTTTGCCATGAATTTTAACCTCCTTTGTTAAGTTCTATCTAATTGGTTTCTTAGGACCTTTACGAGTACGTGCATTATTTTTAGTGTTTTGTCCACGTACAGGTAAGTTACGACGATGACGGATACCTCTTAATGAACCAATATCTTGAAGACGTTTGATGTTCATGCTGACCTCACGACGTAAGTCTCCTTCAACACGAATCTTATCAATGATTTCACGGATACGATCCAATTCGTCGTTCGTTAAATCTTTTACACGTGTATCTTCAGAAACATTTGCCTCTTCTAAGATTTTCTTAGCAGTTGAGTTGCCGATACCGAAGATATACGTTAAAGAAATAACCACACGTTTTTCGCGGGGAATATCTACTCCTGCAATACGAGCCATGCAATTTCCTCCTTCTTAATTATTATCCTT
The DNA here is from genome assembly GCF_050409565.1 of Facklamia sp. P12955. Taxonomy (NCBI): domain Bacteria; kingdom Bacillati; phylum Bacillota; class Bacilli; order Lactobacillales; family Aerococcaceae; genus Facklamia; species Facklamia sp. P12955. The sequence goes on along the minus strand of NZ_JBNUPF010000008.1, from coordinate 39,644 downwards.
GACGTTGTTTGTGTTTTGGATTTTGACAAATCACCATAACTTTTCCTTTACGGCGAATAACTTTGCATTTTTCACAAATTGGTTTTACTGATGCTCTAACTTTCATTATACTCCTCCTTATTTCGTAGACTACTTAAAGCGATAGGTAATGCGGCCACGAGAAAGGTCATAAGGGGATAATTCAACAGTGACTTTATCTCCAGGTAGAATACGGATATAATTCATACGGATTTTACCAGAGACGTGTGCTAATATTTCATGACCATTCTCAAGTTCTACCTTGAACATAGCGTTCGGTAGAGTTTCCATAATAATACCTTCTACTTCAATTACATCATCTTTTGCCATTCACTTACCTCCTATGGACGAAGTTTTATAATTTACTTAACACTTCTTGAATCTTGCTATAAACTTGATCGATAGAATTTTCTCCACTCACTCGGTGCAACAATCCAAGTTCTTCGTAATAAGCTAGAATTGGTTGAATCGATTCCATTTGGAGATTAATACGATGAGCAACTTTTTCAGGTTTATCATCTTCACGTTGATAGAAGTCATGAGCGCCACATGAATCACATGTGTTCTCTACTTTTGGTGGATTATAAATCTTATGGTAACTCGCTCCACAAGATCCACAGATAATTCTTCCACTTAAGCGTTCTTTTAGAACTTCAGGAGCCACATCAATGTAAATAACGGCATCGATTTTAGAATCGAGGCTTTCAAGGTTGTCACTTAAAGCGCGGGCTTGTTGTAAAGTTCTTGGATAGCCATCCAACATAAAGCCATTTTCTTTTACGTCGCTTTGATTTAAACGTTCTTTAACAAGTCCGTTAGTAATTTCATCTGGAACGAGATTACCATTGTCGGTATATGATTTCGCCTCTAGTCCTAGTGGCGTCTCATCTTTAATCGCTTGCCTGAATATATCGCCAGTAGCAATATGGACAACCGGATAGTCTCGAGTAATTTGTTCACTCTGAGTTCCTTTACCAGCCCCAGGTAAACCCATTAATAATATATTCATTAATTAATCATCCTTTATATTTGTCTATTACGCAATTATAAATTCAAGAAACCTTGATACCGACGTTTAATCATACGACCTTCAATTTGCTTAGCTGTTTCAATCGCTACTCCAACTACAATTAGCAAACTTGTACCTGACAAAGCAATATTAGCGGGAACTTTCCAAATGAAGCTCACGACAATTGGTAATAGTGCAATCACTGTTAAGTAAATTGAACCTACACCACTCAAGCGATTAATTAAACGAGTAATGTAATCTTCAGTATCTTTTCCTGGCCGTACACTCGGAATATATGCAGCTTGTTTCTGTAAGTTTTCAGCTACCTTTTCTGGATTCACTTGAATTAATGAATAGAAGAAGGTGAATGCGATTAAAAGAATTGTATAGAATACCGCACCATACGGATGCTGAATGTTTAATACCTTGCTAAGTAATTCCATCACGCCACCTTCAGGATTTGGATTAATTAAACCGATAATCGTTTGAGGCGTAGTTAAAAATGATGTCGCAAAGATGACTGGAATAACTCCAGCAGAGTTAATTTTTAGCGGCAAATGCGCCATATGTCTAGCGCCAGATACTTTTTTGGAGTGGTGGATCGGGATGCGACGCTGAGCCCTTTCCATTATGACGACAATGGTTGTCATAACAATAAGAGCTAGAACAACTCCTAAACCAATTAGAATATTGATTCCCAATTTGTCGCCAGCTCCAATGATCATCGTATTCACAAAAGCGACAACTTCCTGTGGAATTTGTGCTAGAATACCTGACATAATTAAAATAGAAATCCCATTACCGACACCCTTACGTGTAATTTGTTCACCTAACCAAACGAGTAACATGCTGCCAGCTGTTAAGACAAGAGCAATTGTTAAATAGGTGGAAGGTTGTGGATTCTTAATTAAACCTAAACCGGACATACGGTTTAAACCATATGAAAGACCAGCTGATTGGATATAGCCTATGACTATGGCTAAGTATATCGTCCACTGGTTTAATTTACGTCGTCCCACTTCACCTTGCTTGGCCCATTCAGTAAACTTTGGAATAATATCCATTTGTAAGAGTTGAACAATAATGGAAGCTGTAATATAAGGCGAGACTCCCATAGCAAACAGTGAATACCGGCCTAAGGCTCCTCCACCAAATGTGTTTAAGAGCCCCAAAAGACCATTACTTGCTATTGAATCTAAAACTTTCGCATTTACTCCTGGCATAGGGATATGCGATCCTAATCTAAAGATTGCTAAAATAAACAAGGTGAAAAGAATTCTTCTTCTAACATCTCGCGAACTAAAAGCATTCTTAATAAATGTGAACATTAGATCACCTCGATTAAACCGCCAGCTGCAGTAATAGCTTCCTCTGCAGTTTTAGAGAACTTGCTAGCTTGAACAGTCAATTTTTTCTCTAAGTTACCCTCACCTAAGATTTTTACTCCTGATAATTCTTTTTTAATAACACCTGATTCAATCAATAAAGCCGGTGATACAACGGTTCCCTCGTCGAACATATTTAATGTCTCAAGATTAACAATTGCATAGTCTTTACGATTAACATTAGTGAAACCACGTTTTGGTAAACGTCTGAATAGAGGTTGTTGTCCTCCTTCAAATCCTAACCGTACACCGCCACCTGAACGCTGTTTATGTCCGCCTTGTCCACGACCAGCTAATTTACCGTTACCTGAACCTTGTCCACGACCTACACGGTTACGTTCCTTGCGCGCACCTTCAGCGGGTTTTAATGTGTGTAATTTCATATTGGCACCTCCTTATACTAGTATACTAGATTTAAGCTTCTTTTACTTCTACTAAGTGACTAATTGTTTGGAGCATTCCACGAATAGCTTCATTATCAGGTTTTATAACGGTTTTATAAGTTTTTGTTAACCCTAAAGCTTTGGCAGTAGCTACATGATTCTTTTTACGACCAATTAGGCTACGTTTTAAAGTGATTTCTAAGTTTGCCATGGACTTTCCTCCTAACTTAATAATTCTTCTACTGTTTTACCACGCAATTGAGCCACTTCTTCAACCACTTTTAGTTGCTTCAAAGCTTCAACAGTCGCGCGAATCATATTAATAGGTGTATTAGAACCTAATGATTTAGAAGTTACATCAGCAACACCTGCTAATTCCATAACGGCACGAACAGGCCCTCCTGCAGCCACTCCAGAACCGGCTTGTGCTGGTTTAAGCAGAACGCGTCCACCACAGAATTCACCGATAACTTCATGAGGAATCGTTGTTCCTGCCATTGGGACAGTTACTAGGTTTTTCTTAGCCGCTTCGATTGCCTTACGAATTGCTTCTGGAACTTCTTGAGCTTTACCGGTTCCAAAACCAACGTGTCCTTCTTTATCTCCAACAACTACAAGTGCTGAGAAACGTAAACGACGTCCACCTTTTACAACTTTAGTTACTCGGTTAATCGCTACTACACGTTCTTCAATTTCACCTAAATTTTCTGGTTTAATATTAACCATCGATCGGTTTCCTCCTTTTCTTAAAATTCGAGTCCATTTTCACGTGCAGCTTCAGCTAAGGCTTTAACACGTCCGTGATAGATATATCCGCCACGGTCAAATACTACGACTTTAATTCCTTTTTCAGCAGCGCGTTCAGCAATTAATTTTCCAACTGCAGAAGCTTGTTCTGTTTTACTTGCCTTAGCTACTGACTCATCTTTACTAGAGGCACTTGCTAGCGTCACACCCGCTACGTCATCAATTAATTGAGCGTAGATGTTTGTATTTGAACGAAATACGTTTAAGCGTGGGCACTCAGCAGTACCAGAAATCTTATTACGAATACGATTATGGCGTTTTTTACGCGACTTGTTTTTATCTGGTTTAGTAATCACAATGGTCACCTCTTTAATTTAATTTTGAATTTAATTTGATAAATAATTCGATTATTTACCAGTTTTACCTTCTTTGCGAATAACATATTCATCAACATAACGAATTCCTTTGCCTTTATATGGTTCAGGTGGTCGAATGCCACGAATATTAGCTGCTAATTCGCCAACTTTTTCTTTATTATAACCGTTAACAATGATTTGTGTGTTTGAAGGAACTTCAAATGATACACCTTCTGAAGCTTCAAACTCAACCGGGTGTGAAAGACCTACGTTTAGAACTAACTTAGTACCTTGTAATTGAGCACGATATCCAACACCAATTAATTGAAGTTCTTTTTTAAAGCCTTCAGAAACACCAACAACCATATTATTAATTAAAGAACGGGTTGTTCCATGTAATGAGCGATTTACTTTTGAATCGTTTGGACGGCTAAATGTAATCTCTGATTCATTAATTTCAATCTTGATGTTTGGACTAACTTCTCTAGTTAATTCACCTTTTGGTCCTTTGACAGTCACTATATGACCATCCATTGAAACGGTTACGCCAGCTGGAATTGTTACGGGATTATTTCCTATACGACTCACAGGGGCTGCACCTCCTTTAATTTTATAAGTTTTACCAAATATAAGCTAACACTTCGCCACCAATACCTTGTTGACGAGCTTCTTTATCTGTTATCACACCATTTGATGTTGAGATAATTGCAATCCCTAAACCATTTAGTACTTTAGGAATATCTTCTGACTTAGCATAAATACGTAATCCTGGTTTAGAAATACGCTTGATACCAGTAATAACCTTTTCATCATTACGGCCATACTTCAAGAAGATAGTGATTTCATTTTGTTTGTTATCTTCAGTGATTTCAAAGTTTTTGATGAAACCTTCTCTTTTTAAGATTTCAGCAATCGCAACTTTAGCATTTGAAGAAGGTGCAGATACTATTTTATGTCCTACACTGTTTGCATTACGAATTCTTGTTAGAAAATCTGCAATTGGATCTGTCATTGCCATGTGGATTTACCTCCTTTGATTAATTATATATTTCTTACCAGCTTGCTTTTTTAACGCCTGGAATTTGTCCTTTATAAGCAAGTTCGCGGAAGCAAATACGGCAAAGCTTGAACTTACGGTACACAGAGTGCGGACGACCACAACGTTCGCAGCGAGAATACTCTTGAACCTTGAACTTTGGTTTGCGTTGGTTTTTAATTCTCATTGATGTTTTAGCCAAAGATAATGCCTCCTTTATTTCTTGAATGGCATGCCTAATTCTTTTAGAAGGGCATGTGATTCTTCATCAGTGTTTGCAGTAGTTACAACAACAATGTCCATTCCACGTACTTTATCTACATTATCGTAACTAATTTCCGGGAAGATTAATTGTTCTTTAACACCTAGTGTGTAGTTACCACGACCGTCGAATGCACGGCTTGAAATCCCTTGGAAGTCTCTTACTCGTGGTAGTGCGACCGAGATTAATTTATCTAAGAAATCATACATTCTTTCGCCACGTAAAGTTACTTTTGCACCAATCGGCATGCCTTCACGTAAACGGAAACCAGCGATTGATTTCTTAGCTTTAGTAATGATTGGTTTTTGCCCAGAAAGTAAAGTTAATTCATCCACTGCTTTTTCTAAGTTTTTAGCATTTCCAGTTGCGTCACCCACACCCATGTTGACTACGATTTTCTCAACTTTTGGGACTTGCATAATTGAAGAATAATTAAATTGCTCTACCAATTTTGGGGCAACTTCATTAAGATATTTTTCTTTTAAACGATTTGTCATTTAAAGTTCCTCCCTTCTAATTAATTGATAGTTTTATCTGATTTTTTAGCAAAACGAACTTTTTTGCCATCTTCAAAGCGGTAACCTACACGACTTGCTTCGCCAGTTTCTGGATCCACTAATTGAACATTTGATACATGAATCGCTGCTGGGAATTCTTCAATTCCACCAGTTTGTGTTTGACTTGGCTTACGATGTTTCTTCGCAATGTTAATTCCTTCTACAACAACTCTATCTTCACTTGGAATACTTTTAATAACCGTACCTTGTTTCCCTTTATCTTTACCAGAAATCACAAGGACTTTATCTCCTGTTTTAATACGCATGAACTGTTTCCTCCTTTTTCTTAAAATTACAGAACTTCTGGAGCTAATGAAACAATCTTCATGAAGTTGTTATCACGCAATTCACGTGCAACTGGTCCAAAGATACGTGTCCCACGTGGGCTCTTATCGTCTCGAATAATTACACATGCATTTTCGTCAAACTTAATATAAGAACCATCCTTACGGCGAGCTCCTGATTTAGTTCGAACGATTACTGCTTTAACAACATCACCTTTTTTGACAACTCCACCTGGCGTTGCGTGTTTAACCGTTGCAACGATGACGTCGCCTATATTAGCTGTTTTGCGCCCTGATCCGCCTAACACTTTAATTGTCAACACTTCACGAGCTCCTGAATTGTCAGCAACTTTTAATCGACTTTCCTGTTGAATCATTTCGTTATCCTCCTTCCGATTTTCGCAATTATTAGATAATTACTGCTTCTTCAACAATTTCTAATAAACGGAAGCGTTTCGTAGCAGATAATGGACGAGTTTCCATGATACGTACGATGTCGCCTTCTTTAGCTTGATTTAACTCATCATGAGCTTTATATTTCTTAGAATATTTTACACGTTTACCGTATTTAGGATGAATTTTACGTGTGTCTACTTGCACAGTAATGGTTTTGTCCATTTTATCTGACACTACACGTCCTTGGTAAACTTTACGTTGGTTACGTTCAGTCATTTAATATGTGCCTCCTTTGTCGTTTTTACTTAGACAATTCTTGCTCACGCAAGACTGTTTTTATGCGAGCAATAGATTTACGTACTTGACGTAAACGGGCAGTGTTTTCTAATTGTCCTGTTGCTAATTGGAATCGAAGGTTAAACAATTCTTGCTTGAATTCTTTTTCTTTTTCAACCATTTCAGCAGTGGATAATTCTCTTATTTCATTAATTTTCATTCGATTCACCACCATATTCTTCACGTTTTACAAATTTTGTCTTGATTGGCAATTTATGGGAAGCTAAACGGAAGGCTTCTCTAGCGATCTCTTCGCTCACACCGTCAATTTCAAATAGAACTTTTCCACGTTTTGTAGGTGCTACCCATCCTTCGGGTGCCCCTTTACCTTTACCCATACGAACACCAATAGCTTTACTTGTATATGATTTATGAGGGAAGATCTTAATCCATACTTTCCCACCACGTTTCATATAACGTGTCATAGCGATACGGGCAGCTTCGATTTGACGGTTGGTAATCCAACCTGTTTCTGTAGCTCTTAGACCGTATGATCCAAAGTCAACTTGCTTTCCACCTTTTGCTTCTCCGCGCATTTTACCACGGAATTCACGACGGTGTTTTACACGTTTAGGTACTAACATGATTAATTTCCTCCTCTCTGAGAGTTATTTTTAGTTGGTAAGATTTCACCACGACAAATCCATACTTTCACTCCAAGTTTTCCATATTGAGTGTCTGCTTCTTCCCAAGCATAATCAATATCAGAACGTAGCGTATGTAATGGAACTGTTCCTTCAGTATAGTGCTCAGTTCTTGCCATATCCGCACCATTTAAACGGCCAGAAACCATCGTTTTAACTCCTTTAGCGCCAGCTCTCATCACACGTTGGATGGCTTGCTTTTGAGCCCGACGAAATGCCACACGGTTTTCTAATTGTTGAGCGATATCTTCTGCAACTAATTTAGCATCTAATGCTGGTTCTTTAATTTCAACAATGTTTAATTGAACTTGTTTGCCGGTTAATTTATTTAGTTCAGCACGTAATACGTCGACTTCTGATCCACCTTTACCAATTACCATACCTGGCTTAGCTGTGTTAACAGAAACTACAACGCGGTTTGCTGCACGTTCAATTTGAATAACGGATACAGAGGCATCAGCTAATTTCTTGTAGAGATACTCACGAATCTTGATATCTTCGTGTAAATAGTCTGCATATTGCTTGTCTGCGTACCATTTAGTATCCCAATCGCGGATGATGCCAACTCGCATTCCAATCGGATGTACTTTTTGACCCATTAATTAAGCCTCCTCTTTTTCTGATACCACAATTGTAATGTGGCTTGTACGTTTTAAGATCGGTGAAGCTGACCCTTTAGCACGAGGACGGAAACGTTTCATGGTTGGTCCTTCGTTAACGTATGCTTCACTTACATACAACGTTTCTAAATCTAAGTCATAATTATGTTCAGCATTTGCAATAGCTGACATTAATACTTTTTCTATAATTGGTGAACCAGCTTTTGGAGTGAACTTCAAAATAGCCATTGCTTCTCCAACTTGCTTGCCCCTGATAAGATCCATTACTAAGCGAGCTTTACGAGGAGCAATTCGAACTGTTTTTGCCATTGCTTTAGCAGATGTAATTTGTTCAGACATCTTATATACCTCCTCTTATTAGCGTTTCTTAGTTTTCTTATCTTGGTCAACGTGGCCTCTATATGTACGTGTAGGAACAAACTCTCCTAACTTATGACCGACCATATCTTCTTGGATAAATACAGGCACGTGCTTACGGCCATCATATACAGCAATTGTCATCCCAATAAAATTAGGGAAAATTGTTGAACGACGAGACCATGTCTTAATCACTTGTTTTTTCTGGGCATCTTGTTGAGCCTCTACCTTTTTCATTAAATGTTCATCTATAAAAGGTCCTTTTTTCAAACTACGAGTCACAATGTAGCCTCCCTTCAGAATTTATTGGTTATTATTTCTTACGTCCACGAATAATTAATTTGCTAGATTTCTTCTTAGCGTTACGAGTTTTAACACCCATAGCTTTTTTACCCCATGGTGTCATTGGTGATGGACGACCGATTGGAGTACGACCTTCACCACCACCGTGTGGGTGATCGTTAGGGTTCATTACAGATCCACGAACAGTTGGACGTTTTGATAACCAACGAGAACGTCCTGCTTTACCAATATTAATCAATTCGTGTTGTTCGTTACCAACTGTTCCGATCGTTGCACGGCAAGTTGATAAGATCATGCGTACTTCACCTGAGTTCAGACGAACTAGAGTGTATTTGCCTTCTTGTCCTAAAACTTGAGCACTTGTACCAGCTGAACGAATTAATTGTCCACCTTTTCCTGGTTTTAATTCCACGTTGTGAATAACTGTACCAACCGGAATATTAGATAGTGCTAAAGCGTTTCCTATTTGGATATCCGCATTGTCACCGGACTCAATTTTTTGGCCTACTTTAAGGCCTTTAGGTGCTAGAATATATGTTTTAACACCGTCTTCATAATGCACTAGAGCAATGTTAGCAGTACGATTTGGATCGTATTCAATTGTTTTAATTGTTCCGACTACTCCATCTTTATTACGTTTAAAATCAATCACACGGTAAGCACGTTTATTTCCACCACCGTGGTGACGTACGGTTATTTTTCCTTGACCATTACGACCTGCACGTTGTTTTTTTGACTCTAACAAGCTTTTTTCAGGTGTTTTTGTAGTGATCTCTGAAAAATCATATCCAGTCATGTTACGACGTCCATTAGTCGTCGCTTTATAATGTTTAATTGCCACTGCGTTACCCTCCTATTTTAATATTTTCCAGAATTACTCAGCGTCTTCGCCAAACAATTCGATCCGGTTTGAATCTTCTGTTAAGGTAACCACTGCTTTTTTGTACTTACGAGTGAAACCTTGATAACGTCCCATTCTCTTTGCTTTTCCATCTACATTAATAGTATTAACTTTCGCTACTTTAACACCTTCAAACATTGCTTCAACAGCTTGCTTGATGTGAGTCTTATTAGCACGACGGTCAACTTCGAAAGTATATTTATTATCATCAATGGCTAGCATTGATTGTTCGGTAATTACTGGACGTAATAAAACTTCTGATAATTGCATTATGCTAAAGCCTCCTCTACTGTTGAAAGCGCAGCTCTTGTAATTAAGATACGATCCGCATTAATTACATCTAAAACATTCACATTCAAATCATCAATCACTTTTACATTTGGAATGTTACGTGCAGATAAGTACGCTGTTTCATTTGCACCTTCTAAGATTAATAATGTTTTGCTATCAATATTTAAGTTGTTTAATACCGCTTTGAATTCTTTTGATTTTGGTGCGTCAAAGACTAATTCATCAACAACTGTTAACTTCTCATCCATAACTTTTTGAGATAGTACAGAGTTTAAGGCTAAACGACGCATTTTCTTAGGTAATTTGTAACTGTATGAACGAGGTGTTGGTCCAAAGACAATTCCACCGCCTACCCACTGTGGTGATCTAGTAGAACCTTGACGCGCACGTCCAGTTCCTTTTTGTCTCCACGGTTTACGTCCTCCACCGCTAACGGCTGAGCGATTTTTAACCGCGTGAGTCCCTTGACGTAGTGAAGCTCTTTGCATTACGACTGCTTCGAAAACTACCGCTTCATTAGGTTCAATTCCGAAGATTGCTTCGTTTAATTCAACTTCTCCTGCTTGTGTTCCATCTTGTTTAAATAATGTAACTTTTGGCATTTGCTCGTTCCTCCCCTCTTAGATATTATTTAACTGTTTTAATTGCTTGTTTAATTTCAACGAGTGACTTCTTAGCACCTGGAACGTTTCCTTTAATAAGAATCACATTGTTTTCGCTATCTATTGATACGATTTCCAAGTTTTGAATAGTGATACGTTCGCCACCAGTTTGTCCAGGTAATTTTTTGCCTTTAAACACTTTAGAAGCGTCTGACGCCATACCCATTGATCCAGGACGACGGTGGTAACGAGAACCGTGAGCCATAGGTCCACGAGATTGTCCGTGGCGCTTAATAGCTCCTTGGAAACCTTTACCTTTGGATGTACCCGTCACATCGACGATGTCACCAACTGCGAATGTTTCAACTGTGATTTCTTGCCCTACTTCATATTCTCCTAGCTCAACATCACGAAATTCGCGAACGAAGCGCTTAGGAGTAGCATTAGCTTTTGCTACATGACCCTTATGTGGTTTATTAGTCAATACTTCACGTAAATCTTGGTATCCTACTTGAACTGCTTCATAGCCATCTGTTTCAACTGTTTTAACTTGTAAAACAACGTTTGCAGGAGCTTGGATAACAGTAACAGGAATTAATTCACCATTTTCAGTAAAGTATTGAGTCATTCCGACTTTAGTTCCTAAGATTCCTTTGGTCATGAGTACACCTCCATTATTTTATTTTTTATAATTTGATTTCTACGTCCACACCGCTTGGTAAGTCTAACTTCATTAAAGCGTCTACTGTTTTAGCAGTAGGGTTAACGATGTCGATCAAACGTTTGTGTGTACGCATTTCGAACTGCTCACGAGAATCTTTATACTTGTGTGTTGCACGAATAACTGTATAAACAGAACGGTCTGTTGGTAAAGGGATTGGACCCGATGTCTTAGCCCCTGTTCTTTGAGCAGATTCAACTATTTTCGCTGCAGAAACATCAAGAGCACGGTGCTCATAAGCTTTTAAGCGAATACGAATTTTTTGATTTGCCATTTTTATTTCCTCCTTCGTCAATATAAAATATGTGACTTGCTCCACAAGAATTTCTAACAAACCAGCCCTTGGCAACTTGGCCTGGCGTGTCACAACCTCTCGTTTCACTGCATATCTCCCTCTTCTCGAGGGATTGTGCCCATTTCGGGGCAGAACCCTCCAATTGACACAACCGATATTATACCGAAGATAGATTGCTAATGCAAGCGATAATCAAAGCTTTCTTGAGTATTTATAAAAAAAGATAGCTTTTATGTTTTTTTAGCTGCAGGAAAACTAATATCAATTTTCCTAGAAAAACATAATTGCTACCTTATTATATAGAGGATTTTAAATTATCTTACTTTAATTGTTTTTTAGCTTTTAAAGCAGCCACAGTAATGTAATTATACGGTTGGTTAAAGTGAGGTAGGAAGAAGGTATCTAATAAGGCTAACTTATCAATCGTAACTTCTTCTTGAATAGCTAGTGAAAACATATGGATTAATAAAGATACATCGTAATCTGAAGCTAGCTGAGCCCCTACTATCCGACGACTTGTCTTTTCATAGACAATTCTTATTTTGACTTGATGATTTTCAGGCATAAATCCGGGAAATTGTGTATCTTCATGTTCTACATAGTCTACATCAACACCTGCTAGTTCAGCTGCCTTTAACGTCAAACCAGTTGAGACTAATTTTAAGTTGAAAATATTAATTCCGTTTGATCCCTGTACACCAGCTCCTTCCAACTCAGTACCTGCAAGGTTATGAGCTGCAACAATACCTGATCGAACCGCATTAGAAGCTAAGGCAATGTATGTTGTATCCTGAATGGCATTGGAGTAATTGCTGGCACAGTCTCCAATCGCATAGACATCATCATCTGATGTTTTAAAATGGCGGTCTACAAGATATGCTCCACCTTCAAATAAGTCGAGATGGTCTTTACCTAACTCGGTATTCGCTTGGAAGCCGATTGAATTAATTACCACATCTGCTTCATAAGTGCCCTTATCTGTTCTCACAGCCTTAACTTTACCGTTTTCACCGATATATTCTTGAACTAATTCACCAAAATGTGTTGATATGCCATTACGCTCTAAGTTTTGGTCCATCATCTTAGCGAATTCAGGATCATAGTAACTAGCTAGTGAAGTTTTTTCAGCATCAAAAATGCGAACGTTTTTTCCACGTCTCTTAGCAGCTTCAGCAATTTCGACACCGATATAACCTGCACCAATTACACAAACATTTTTTGCCCCTTTATCTGCTAAGGCTTTATCAACCGCTTGTCCTTCTTGGAATAATTTTAAGAAGTGTAATCCTTCCAAATCATGACCCGGGAATTTAGGAGTGATTGGCAATGATCCTGTAGCTAAGATTAATTTATCATAGCTTTCCTCAAGTTTTTCGCCATCTTTTTTCAGAGCGTATACCTTTTTATTCGAAAAATCGATGTTAGAAACCTCAGTTTCAGTATAAATTCGGGCTCCTTTTTTAGCGAAAGCCTCCTCGTTTGTATAGAAAAGACCCTTATAATCATCAATTTGACGACCTACCCATAAAGCTGTTCCGCAGCCAAGATAAGAAAGATTTGAATTACGTTCCAACATCACAATTTCGTGCTCTGGATAATTTTCTAACAAAGTATTTGCCGCTGCTATTCCAGCATGGTTTGTTCCAATGATGATCACTTTCATAAATATTTCTGCCTCCAAATTATTTTTTTCACAAGCTAATTGTACGCCTATATTTTACCATTCTCTCGAAAATAAGTCAATTTTTACCCTTCTTTTTATCATGTGCTTTCATTAAACATTTTAGCGTTTAAATAAGCAACACTATTAAACTTACATAGCGTTAAAAACAATAATTTTTGTGGCTTATTTTAGATTGACAAGTAATAGTGTGCATTATATAATACGATAAGTTGCACTACTTAAATTTTTAGGAGGTTTGTTGATGAAACGTGTTTATGCATTTGGTGAAGGAAATGCCAAAATGAAGGATCTATTAGGCGGTAAAGGAGCCAACTTGGCTGAAATGACTAGTCTAGGCTTCCCTGTTCCCCAAGGATTTACTATTTCGACTCAAGCATGTTTGGAATACTTAGAGGAAGCTAAGGGGTTAAAAACTGAGCTTAAAGATGAAATTGCCGAAGCCGTGAGCCATCTTGAAGAAATCTCAGGCAAGACCTTTAATGATCCAGAAAAATTATTATTAGTTTCCGTTCGCTCTGGAGCAAAAATCTCTATGCCAGGTATGATGGATACTATATTAAACTTAGGGCTTAACGATGAAAATGTCTTAAAATTAGCTCAAATCACCAACAATGAACGTTTCGCATACGACTGTTATCGTCGTCTTCTACAAATGTATGGGAACGTCGTTTATGAAATCGATATGGCTAAGTTTGAAAAAATTCTTAAGCAAGTTAAATTAGACAATCATTTGCACTATGATTACGAATTGACAGCTGAACACCTTAAAGGAATTGTTAAAGATTATCAAGCTATCTATCAAGAAGAATTGAACCATCCATTCCCTCAAGATGTTTACCAACAGATTTACGCAGCGGTTGAAGCTGTCTTCAAATCTTGGAATAATCAACGGGCTATTGTTTACCGTCGCTTAAACAATATTCCAGATGACTTAGGTACTGCTGTTAACATCCAAGAAATGGTCTTTGGTAATAGTGGCGAAACTTCTGGTACAGGTGTTCTCTTCACACGTAATCCCGCAAACGGTAAGCACGAATTATACGGTGAGTACTTAACTAATGCACAAGGAGAAGACGTAGTTGCTGGTATACGTACCCCTGTTTCAATTAATCGTCTACGTGACCAATTCCCTAACATCTATCAACAAATCATAGAATTAACTGAGAAACTTGAAAAGCACTATTCGGATATGCAGGATATTGAGTTTACGATTGAGGATAAAAAATTGTATATTCTGCAAACAAGAAATGGCAAGCGGACTGCTCAAGCAGCTGTCAAAATTGCGGTGGACTTTGTAAATGAAGGCATCTTATCACCCGACCAAGCCCTTCTAACTATTAATCCAGAATCCCTCCATACATTGCTACACCCTGCCTTTGATCCGAATGCTCTAAATCAAGCTGAATTAGTTTCTAAGTTGGGCTTGCCAGCCAGTCCGGGTGCTGCAACTGGACAAATCGTTTTTGATGCAGTCACTGCAAAAGAGTGGGCAGATGCTGGCAAATCAGTTATTTTAGTGCGTCATGAAACTTCACCTGAAGATATTGTGGGTATGAACTCTGCTAATGGCATTGTAACCAGTCAAGGAGGAATGACTTCTCATGCAGCGGTTGTTGCTCGCGGAATGGGTAAATGCTGTGTAGCTGGTTGTAGTGAATTGGACATCAATGAAGATAAGAAGACTTTATCTTATCCTGGTGGTCAACTAAATGAAGGAGATATCATTTCTGTAGACGGTACGACAGGATGTCTTTACATCGGTGAAATCCCAACAGTTGCAGGCGGAGCAAATGAAGACTTAGATAAGGTCTTAGAATGGTCTCGTCAGCATGCTCAATTAGCTATTCGTATGAATGCCGAAACAGCTTCAGATATTGAAAACGGTTTACGTTTTGGAGCAGTTGGTATTGGACTAGTTAGAACTGAACATATGTTCTTCCAAGAAGACCGTCTAATAGCCATCCGCAAATTCTTACTTGCCAAAAACCCTGCTGATCGTCAAACATCTTTAGATGCTATCCGTAATTTCCAAACCGAAGATTTTTCACATATCTTTGAGTTAATGCAAGAAAAACCAGTGGTAGTACGTTTGTTAGATGCTCCTTTACATGAGTTTTTACCGCATGGTCAAAATGAAATCAAACAAGTTGCTAAACAACTTCAAATTGATGCTTCTGAATTGAGTGACCGGGTGCAGTCTATGAAGGAAGTTAACCCTATGATGGGCCACCGTGGTTGTCGTATGGGAATGTCCTACCCTGACTTATATATCATGCAAGCAGAAGCAGTTATCCGATCAGCTATGAAAGTAGCAAAAGACGGTGTTAAAGTTAAACCAGAAATCATGATTCCTTTAGTGAGTAGTCAAGCTGAATTAATTCACTTGAAAGCAAAAATAAAAGAACACTTAGAAAATGTTCTAAAGCAAGAAAAGGTAAGTATGGAATTTACAGTTGGAGTAATGGTTGAAACACCTCGTGCATGCTTAATTGCCGATCAATTAGCAAATGACGCTGAATTCTTCTCGTTCGGAACCAATGACTTGACTCAACTAACCTTTGGCTACTCACGAGATGACGCTGGTAAATTCTTAAATCAATACCTTGACCAAGGCATTTTAAAAGATGATCCTTTCCAAACTATTGATACTTTTGCTGTTAAAGAACTTGTTGAGATAGCTGTAGAACGAGGACGATCCGTGAAAGAAAACTTGAAAATTGGTGTTTGTGGAGAACTAGGAGGAGACCCTCGTTCCATTGAACACTTCCACCAAGTAGGGCTTTCATATGTATCTTGCTCACCTTACCGTGTACCAATTGCACAATTAGCCGCTGCACAAAGCGCTATTAAAAACGTATAATTAATTAACTAGGAGGGGAACTATGAAACTTTCACCCCGACAAGAAGAAATCATCTCAATCGTTAAAGAAAATGAACCAATCACCGGCGACGAAATTGCTAGTAAGCTTGGTTTAACAAAATCAACATTGCGTAGTGATTTCGCTGTCTTAACCATGACGGGCATCCTCGATGCTCGTCAAAAAGTAGGCTATATTTATTCTGGATTAACTGAAAAATCCTTATTATATGAAGCATTTTCAGAGTATCTTGTTAAAGATATTATGGTCCAGGCTATCACAGTTACACCTGATACTACAGTCCAAAACGCAATTACTCACTTATTTATGTATGATGCTGGTTCTATCTATGTAATTGATGAAGAAGACCACAAGCTAGCAGGTATCGTGTCGCGTAAGGATTTACTCCGCTCAGCGATTGGTCAGTTAATGGATACACCCTTAACCATTATAATGACCAGAATGCCAAATATTATTGTCGCTCAACCCGATCAAACGGTGCTTGATGCGGCACGCCTAATATCTGAACACCAGATTGATTCACTGCCAATCGTAACCGCTGACTATGAAATACTCGGCAAAGTATCAAAAACTCATATCGTGAATCTTTTGGTTGAATTAAGCCAATCGGAGGAATAATATGTCAGTAACCAATTCTTACAAATTCTATGTCATTTCCGACTCTGTCGGTGAAACAGCCCTACGCGCTACCAACGCCGCTTTAGCCCAATTCCCAAAGTTAACCAACATCAGTTTAAAAAGATTTCCATTTATTAACACCCGGGATGAATTAAAACCCATACTTGAAGAGGCTGCTAAAGTGAATGCGATTTTAATCACTACTTTAGTTGATGAAGGTCTAGAAAATTACGCCAGTGAGTTCTCAAAGAAAAACGGATTAGATTATCATAATGTAATCCACCCCATTCTAGACCTTATTTCACAAAAAACAAATATGACAGCTACTGAAAAATCAGGAACCCTACATCGACTCGATGATCACTACTTCGATCGTATTCAAGCCATTGAATTTGCAGTGAAGTACGATGATGGTAAAAATCGTAAAGGATTCGAATTAGCTGACATTGTATTGCTAGGAGTTTCACGCTCTTCCAAAACACCTTTAAGTATGTACCTAGCTAATAAATCATATAAGGTAGCCAACTTACCAATTTTTCCAGAAGTTCACATTCCTGATGAAATCTATCAGGCTGATTCACGAAGAATATATGGTTTGATTGCCTCTCCTCTATATATCCAAAACATTCGTAAAAAACGAGTCGAAATGATGGGGTTAGGTGAAAAAGCTACTTACTCTTCACTTGAGAGAGTAAAGCAAGAATTGATGTTCGCAGATGATTTATATCATCAACTAGGTGCCACCGTGATTAATGTAGAGAATCAATCGATTGAAGAGTTATCTGAACAAATCATTGGTCACTATAATCGACTGATTCAATAAATCGTAATTACAATCACAAAAAAGCTCGCTCATTCAATTAAGAATAGCGAGCTTTTTGTTTTGATTAGTTTTAGAATCTTTGCTGTTCTTCTTCTTTTTCTTCGTGTTCAATGCTTTTTTCAATATTTTCTAGTTGACGTGCAGCAAAATCCTTACCACCTATTCCAACTGCAAGAGCGAAGGCAACAGCTACCGCACTAAGAATAATAATAAAGGCCGCGTTAACAATTGTTGGAGCAAACTTTAATTGGTTCAATGTCATGAAAATCGCCAATACAATAATAGCATAACGAACAAATTCTCCAAATACTTTACTACCAGAAACTTCTTTCAAAAAGCTTGCAAGAATATTACCACCAATTACTCCTACCGCTAAGATTAACGCTGCAGCTATTACATCAGGGATGTAGGCAATAATAGAAGTGCCTATCGCATTTAATACTTCTAAGTTAAGAACTGAAATAGCTTCGACAATAAAGAAAATAAGTAATAGTGATTTAGCCACTTGAGCAATCACGCTTGAAATTTGGATATGGCTTTCACCTTTAAAATTTAAATATTTTGAATATTGGTCGATACCAGATGTCTTTAATAGACTTTCTAATAAATCACCTAACAATTTTGCAATGAAGCCACCGACAAAAACAAGAATAACTGCCACAATTATATTAGGAATTGCTGACATTACAGAGTTTAATACACCGACAATCGGTGCTGAAATAGTCTGAATACCTAGTGTTTCAAGGGCCACTGTTAAAATCGGAATAAATATTAAGACATAAACAACGGTCGAAAACACTTCAGCTAGATGTGTATCATTGACTCTTTCTTTTTCTTCCTGCCCCGTCATCTTACTATACCACTTATCTAAATTGAAACCTTCTAGTAAGTTTTGCGTTAACTGTTTAACAAACTTACAGAATAAGTTGCCAATGAATATAATTAAAACGGCTGCAATAATGTTTGGAATGTAAGCAAAAAACTTCGCAAACATATTAGATATTGGATCAACAACCCCTGCCAATCCTAATCCATTTAAAATGAAAGGTACAAAGAAAAGTACAATAATAAAATATAATAAAGTGCCTATTGTTTCTAAGAAGGCATTAGATTCCTCATCGGTTCTAGCTAACCCCCATTTTTGTAATTTCAAGTCAAAGTCGATACTCTCCATAGCCTTAATCGCATATTTTCTCGCAAAATGCGCCAAAATCAATGCTGCTATTAATAAAAGTAATGAGCCTATTATTCCAGGAATAGAGCTAACAACACTGTTAAAATCCATCGTCATTCCCCTTTCTAAATTTTATTTACTTTTAGTATAGCATGATTAAGCTTGATACAACAAACATTAATCTAAAATAAAAAAGCCAAGTGAAATACTTGGCTTTTGTTCTTAATATTTAATTAAGCATTAATTTTAGTAACAGTACCTGCACCTACAGTACGTCCACCTTCACGAATTGAGAAACGAGTTCCGTCTTCGATAGCGATTGGGTGAATTAATTCTACTGTCATAGATACGTTGTCACCAGGCATAACCATTTCAGTTCCTTCTGGTAATTCTACAACACCTGTTACGTCAGTTGTACGGAAGTAGAATTGAGGACGATAGTTAGTAAAGAATGGTGTATGACGTCCACCCTCTTCTTTAGAAAGTACATATACTTCCGCTTCGAACTTAGTATGTGGAGTAATAGTTCCTGGAGCTGCTAATACCTGTCCACGCTCAATATCATCACGTGTAACTCCACGTAATAATGCACCAATGTTGTCCCCTGCTTCAGCATAGTCTAACATCTTACGGAACATTTCTACACCAGTTACTGTAGACTTCATAGTATCTTCAGCGATACCTACAATTTCAACTTCGTCACCTACACGAACTTGTCCACGTTCAACACGTCCTGTAGCAACTGTACCACGACCAGTAATAGAGAATACGTCTTCGACTGGCATCATGAATGGCTTGTCAGTGTCACGCTCTGGTTCTGGAATATATGCATCTACTTCTTCCATTAGCTCTAATACTTTAGCTTCATAAGCTTCGTCGCCTTCTAAAGCTTTAAGAGCAGAACCTGCGATTACTGGAATGTCATCTCCTGGATAGTCGTATTCTGATAACATGTCACGAACTTCCATTTCAACTAATTCTAATAATTCTTCATCGTCAACCATGTCTACTTTGTTTAAGAAGACTACGAAGTAAGGAACTCCTACTTGACGCGATAATAAGATGTGCTCACGAGTTTGTGGCATTGGGCCATCAGCTGCAGATACAACCAAGATCGCACCGTCCATTTGAGCAGCACCAGTGATCATGTTCTTAACGTAGTCCGCGTGTCCTGGAGCGTCAATATGTGCATAGTGACGGTTAGCAGTTTCATACTCGATATGAGAAGTGTTGATTGTGATTCCACGTTCTTTTTCTTCTGGAGCGTTATCGATTGAAGCATAGTCCTTAGCTTCACCGAATCCGTTTTTAGCTAATACAGTCGCGATTGCAGCTGATAAAGTTGTTTTTCCGTGGTCAACGTGTCCTAAAGTACCAATGTTAACATGCGGTTTCGTACGTTCGTATTTTTCTTTTGCCATTTGAGTAAATCCCCCTAATTTTAAAGTGTTTATAGATTATGTAATCTATCAAAATTATTATACCAAAGATATTGAAGTGAATTCAACGGATATTTCCCTTAACCTTGGTCTTTCTTCTTAATAAGCCTTTATTGCTTATGATTAATTTTCTGAAGACCCACCGTATTTTTTGATGATTTCTTCAGCGATTGATTTTGGAACATCTTCGTAGTGGTCGAATTGCATTGTAAATGTACCACGTCCTTGAGTTGAAGAACGTAAAGTCGTTGCATAGCCAAACATTTCTGATAAAGGAATGAATGATTTAACAATCTGTGCGTTTCCACGTGTTGAAGTACCTTCAATACGTCCACGGCGAGAGTTCACGTGTCCCATAACATCTCCTAAATATTCTTCAGGAACTGTTACTTCAACAGCCATCATTGGTTCAAGGATTGAAGGTTGTGCTTTCTTAGCAGCAGCCTTAAGTGCCATTGAAGCCGCAACCTTATAAGCTGTTTCAGAAGAGTCAACATCGTGATAAGATCCATCGTAAAGCTTAGCTTTGATATCTACTAATGGGAATCCTGCTAGGACACCATTTTCCATCGCATCTTTCAATCCTGCTTCTACTGCTGGAATGTATTCACGAGGAACAACCCCACCAACAATCGCATTCTCAAACTCAAAGCCAGCGCCTTCTTCATTTGGTTCAAATTCGATCCAAACGTGACCATACTGACCTTTACCACCTGATTGACGAACGAATTTACCTTCAGCTTGTGTCGCGGCACGGAAGGTCTCACGGTAAGAAACTTGTGGTGCACCAACCGTAGCTGAAACTTTAAATTCACGTTTTAAGCGGTCAACGATGATATCTAAGTGTAATTCTCCCATTCCGGCAATAATTGTCTGACCAGTCTCATGGTCAGTTGAAGCACGGAAGGTTGGATCTTCTTCAGCTAACTTAGCTAAGGCTAAGCCCATCTTATCTTGGTCAGCTTTTGAATCAGGTTCAATCGCTACCTCAATAACTGGATCAGGGAATTCCATTGATTCAAGAATAACTAAGTTATCTGGGTCACATAAAGTATCTCCAGTTCCTGTATTCTTAAGACCAACAGCTGCAGCAATATCTCCCGAGAATACTTCAGCAATTTCCTCACGAGAGTTAGCGTGCATTTGTAAGATACGACCTACACGCTCACGCGAATCTTTAGTTGCGTTTTGAACATATGAACCAGATGCCAATGTTCCTGAGTAAACGCGGAAGAAAGTTAAACGACCAACGAATGGGTCTGTCATAACTTTGAAGGCTAAAGCTGCAAATGACTCACTGTCATCCGCATGGTGTTCAATTTCCTTTTCACTTCCTGGTTCGAAACCAATAATTGGTGGAACATCTAGTGGACTTGGTAAGTAATCAATAACACCATCTAGTAATAATTGAACCCCTTTGTTTTTGAAGGCTGTACCACAGAAGACTGGGTATAAGTCAACATTAACTGTTGCTTTACGGATAGCTTTTTTCAAAACATCTTCAGGAATTTCTTCCCCTTCAAGATAAGCCATCATAATTTCTTCATCAGTATCAGCTACTGCTTCAACTAAAGTTGTATAATATTCAGCAGCTTTTTCTTGATATTCTTCTGGGATATCTGTTTCTTCTATTTCTGTCCCCAAATCGTTATTATAAATATATGCTTTTTTATGAACAATATCGACGATTCCTTTGAATTCATCTTCAGATCCGATTGGAACTTGCATAG
Organism: Facklamia sp. P12955; assembly: GCF_050409565.1. Taxonomy (NCBI): domain Bacteria; kingdom Bacillati; phylum Bacillota; class Bacilli; order Lactobacillales; family Aerococcaceae; genus Facklamia; species Facklamia sp. P12955. The sequence continues at coordinate 17,794 of NZ_JBNUPF010000008.1, read as the reverse complement.
CTACTGCATTTGCGTCTAAGCGCTCATGAAGGGTTCTTAGTGAATATTCAAAGTCAGCTCCCATTTTGTCCATTTTATTAACAAATACAATACGAGGTACTCCATAGGTAGTAGCTTGACGCCAAACTGTTTCAGTTTGAGGTTCTACACCTGATTGAGCATCTAATAAGGCAACCGCTCCATCCAATACACGTAATGAACGTTCAACCTCAACCGTAAAATCCACGTGTCCTGGTGTATCGATGATATTTACACGGTGTTCTTTCCATTGAGCTGTTGTTGCAGCAGAAGTAATGGTAATACCACGTTCTTGCTCTTGCTCCATCCAGTCCATTTGAGCTCCACCATCGTGGGTCTCACCGATCTTATGGATCTTACCGGTATAATACAAGATACGTTCAGTAGTCGTTGTCTTACCAGCATCTATATGGGCCATAATTCCAATGTTACGAGTTTTCTCAAGAGAAAATGCTCTTTTTCCCATGTATATTTACCCCTCTTTCCTTTTTTGAATCATTATCTGTTAACAAAGAATCACTAAGTTAACAATACCATTATAAATCTTACCAGCGATAATGCGCAAAGGCTTTGTTAGCTTCTGCCATTTTATGCATATCTTCACGCTTACGTACAGAAGCACCTGTATTGTTTGCTGCATCCATAATTTCACGTGCTAGACGTTGTTCCATGGTTTTTTCACCACGTAAACGAGAATATGTCACTAACCAACGAATCGCTAAAGTATAACGACGCTCAGGTCTTACTTCAACTGGTACTTGATAGTTAGAACCCCCAACACGACGAGCTTTAACTTCTAATAATGGCATGATGTTTTCAATGGCTTGTTCGAAAACCTCCATTGGATCTTGGCCTGTTTGTTCACGGATTACATCAAATGCACTATATAAAATAGATGATGCTTTACCTCGCTTACCGTCAACCATTAAACGGTTGATTGTGCGAGTTACTACTTTAGAATTATAAATTGGATCTGGTAACACTTCACGTTTAGGAATATTCCCTTTACGAGTCATTTAAACTCCTCCTTTCGAAAAATCGGTGATTGTTATAATTATGATTTAGGTTTCTTAGTACCGTATTTAGAACGGCTTTGCTTACGGTCATTAACACCGGCAGTATCCAGCGCTCCACGAACGATATGGTAACGTACCCCTGGTAAGTCTTTCACACGTCCGCCACGGATTAGTACCACACTGTGCTCTTGCAAGTTATGGCCTTCACCTGGAATATAAGCTGTTACTTCCATAAGGTTAGATAAACGAACACGGGCATACTTACGTAAAGCAGAGTTCGGTTTCTTAGGAGTCATAGTCCCTACACGTGTACATACCCCACGTTTTTGCGGAGACATTGTTTTTGTGTTAGAACGTTTGAAGCTGTTGTAACCTACGTTTAATGCGGGTGAATTTGATTTACTTACTTTTGATTTACGAGGTTTATTAACCAATTGATTAATTGTTGGCATCAAAAGTCCTCCTTCCATTATTTTCTTAGTCCACACATCCAAGTGTGTCATTTATAAATATAAATTTTCCGCAGGCTTGAAATTTTCAAAACTGCGCTTCAGGGTGAATCTATAGCAGTCAGCACGACTGAGTTTCAGGTATCTGTCAATAAAAACACCTTTATTATCTTACCATGTAGTTTTTTCCTCGTCAATTAAATTTCGCATATATTTTAAAAACTTTTCTAGAGTTGTCAAACATATGTTACACAAGGTGCTTCTAAATGGGCATGCTTATGTCTTAGCGTCTAGCCCTCAAATTCTTTACTTTTGTCAAAGAGGAAAGCGGAGCGATCCTTGACAGAAATAAAGCCTAAAATAGGATGCATGCTAGCAACTAATTCTTTAAATCCTAAAAACTTAGAGCAAACCCCGCTAAAGTAACTGCTACATAGTAGGTATAAAACTTGTCGGGTTGCTTACTAGATAGGCGACGCGCACAAGCGAAAGTAAACTGAGGGCGCAGGGCATCACCACTGATAACAACTGCTATGGAAAAACCCGTTATAAAACACATTGAAAAATAGTTTAAGCTAGACAAAATTATCGAAGGGAAAAGCTGATTGAGTTCTTGACTCATCACTTCAATCTTTTCAAAATCAAACCGATAGTTAAATAAAGTATCGATAAAAACTAGGATAATAAAATAATTAAGACCGGCGTAAAAAACCAATAATTTGTTGGATTTTTCAAACTCAAAGGATGCAATAATCAAAACTAATAGAACATACAAGGCGCTACCCCAAATGCTATTTAAATTAAATTGCTGCTGCAAACTAGCTCCGGACAATAGCACCCATTAAGGCATGCATGAGCCCTACCAAGAATATGCCGAATAGGCCAACAGAACCAAACCTAATAAAACATTGCAGTAGCTCTTGGCCTGAAGTCAGTCTCGTCCCTGTTACTACTCCCACATAGGCAAAAGCTATCGTCAATGTCTTTCGATTCAAATAGAAACACTCCTCTATGTATTTAAACAATTAAAAAGCGATGCATAACTATGGAATCATGCATCGCTTTCATTCTATTACATGGCCCAAAATGTTTGGTAATCTTTTGCTATAAAGGGATAAATTCATCTCTTTTTTAGTACCTTAAAAGAGCAGAAAACTGTTGTTTAATCCCTTCAACTTTTTCCAAAACGAGAGAAATTTTAACCCCTTGATCCATGGCTTTGATCACCCAATGATTTAAAACCTCTCCATCTAATAAGTTGTCTGTAAAGTATTGAATCACCCATTCTTCGATACGCCCTTCATGGATCAGCCCTTTAATCTCTTCAAAATCATGAATGACTTTCCCTTGATTACGAGCTTTTTCAATTTGATCAATCTTTTCTTTTGCGAATTCTTGCTGATTTTGACTAAGGGTCTCTTTTAAAAGTTTGGTTTTCGCTTTAGCATCCATGGATTGGAAGGGTTTGTCGATTGTTGAATCATAATAAATAGCGCTGTTTTCATTAACTTTTTTGTAATGGCCTATGTTCTCAACTGTTCCTGCTAATAAAATTGGCCGGTGATAATGTTTAGCTACTTCTTGCATTTTTTTATGCAAGTAATTGAAATATTTTGCGCGATCTAGATCTTTTTCTTCTGGAGTAGCTCGGTGTCCATGATGCATACCAGGCTCTTGACGTCCGCCATAAGAGTGTACATTGACTTGAGAGTCAGCGTCTAAATCATCATAAATCTCTGAAAAGTCTTTCACTTCAATCGCAGGGTCTAGAGTAAGGGCTTCGGCATTAAACTGGTTGGCATCAAAAAAGTCCACCGAATCTTTAGATATATCTGCAATGATTACTTCATGAAGTTTCTCATAATAAGCCAATAAAGGTAAAAGATAAAATTCATTTCCTAGATGAATCGAAGGTTTAAATTCATTACGTAAATAGGCAACTTCAACATCTTTAGGACTGATAAAAAGGGCTAGACCTTCTTTAGTTTGATCCCAAAAATTTTTATCGTTTCGAATTCTTTCAATTTCTTTTAAAATCTTATTTGCTTCATCTTTATCAACTTCTTCCAGCTTAGATTTAACTTGCTGAATTAGATTTTTAAATTGAATCAGGTCTTCTTGCCTATTTAAACCTCCACGATTAGTAGGCATATAAAGGGAAAGGCGCATCAAATCTTTTTGACTTTGTAACTCTCTTAAATTTGCAATAAAACTGTAACTCATCTTGATCCTTCCTTTCTATATTTTGTAAATAAAATCAATACTTAGGTCGTAAGCACTGTATTTTCCAACTTACTATTAAAATATTTGAAATAGACCTACTAATTAAAAGGTTATCACGGAAGCGCTTTATTGTCTAATTAAAGACCTTAAAAAAACCAAAAGTAGATGAAACTACTTTTGGTTATATGATTAGCAACTGTTAAGCTGGGTGTTTACGAGCATCTATATGCCTATATTTTTCTGCTTCCTCATCAAATTTTCTAATGACATATGGACAACTGGGATATATTTTTTTACCTTGCTGTTGCATATCTGCTACTAACTCATCTAAAAGCTTACCAGCAATTCCTTGACCTCTAAGACTATCTGAAGTAAAGGTATGGTTAGCCACCACTAACTTTTCATCATCAGTATCTCGATAAGTTATCTCGGCAATCATCTCGTTTTCTTCATTACGTAAAACAATGGCATGGTCTTCTCTTAAAAATTCCATTACTAGCCCTCCTTAATTGTGTTAATTCTATAATAACCTATTAATCGCAAAAATTAAAAAAATATGATTTGCCATATCAATATTTAAAAATTCGTAGAAATAAATGAAAGACTATTTATAAAAGGTGCTTTCTAGTCGCTTATCTGGAATAATCCATAATAAAGCTATCGCCACATATATTAGATAAGAAATTAGAGGCTGATAAAAAGCGAAAATCAAAGCAAGAATATAAAAAACAATCGAACCTTTCCCTTTGAAATCCTTACCAATCTTTTTAGCTAAATCTGAATCCTTGCCATTCACCCGAATAATTTCTGTTTGTAAAATATTATAAGAAACAGCACACATTAGTAAGATGAATCCATAAAAAAAGGCTGGTAGTTTAACAGAAGGGTTTAAGCCCATCCATTCCGTGAAAGTTGGTATCAAAGACATAAAAAAGAGCCAAAATAAGTTACGCCATAAAATTTTACCATTGACTGTTTTTAAAACGGCTAATAAATGATGATGATTGGCCCAGTATATCCCCACATATGCATAGCTTAGTATATAGGCTAATAGAGTCGGATATATTTCTTTCAATCCAGCTAGGTCTAAACTAGCTGGGGGTTGTAATTTTAAAACCATGATAGTAATAACAATTGCTAAAACTCCATCGCTAAACGCTTCTGCTCTACTTGTATTCATAGTATTCTCCTTTATTTAATGTTGAGAGGTTTAGATTTTTAACTATTTCAAAAGAAACACCACAAACAAATCTCTATCCAGTTTGTGGTAATTTCTTAATCAATTCAATTCTTAATTATTTCTTAATGTTGGGAATAAGAGGACATCACGAATGGATTGTGAATCCGTTAATAACATTACTAAACGGTCAATACCAATTCCTAAACCACCAGTTGGAGGCATTCCGTGCTCTAATGCTTCTAAGAAATCTTCGTCAACTGGATGCGCTTCGTCATTTCCAGCATCTTTTTCTGCCATTTGAGCTTCAAAACGTTCTCTTTGATCAATTGGATCCGTTAACTCTGTAAAGGCATTCGCATATTCTTTACCAACAATAAACAATTCAAAGCGGTCGGTAAAACGTGGATCCTCTTCGTTTTTTCGAGCCAATGGTGAAATTTCAACCGGATGTCCATAAACAAAAGTAGGCTGAACTAATGTATCTTCTACCTTTTCTTCAAAGAAGTTATTAATAATATGTCCTACTGACAAATCGTGGTCTTCAACTGGGACTTGATGTTCTTTAGCTAAAGCTTTAGCTTCTTCTAGAGTCATCTCTTGCCAGAAATCGACACCGGTTTCTTCTTTAATTAAATCAACCATATGGCGACGTGCCCACGGCGTTTCCAAATCTACCTTTTTACCATCATAATCAATCATAGCAGTCCCTAAGACTTTCTTGGCAACATGGCGAATCAACCCTTCTGTTAAGTCCATAATATCCGTATAAACTGTATAAGCTGTATACACTTCAATCATAGTGAATTCAGGGTTATGGGTAGTATCAATTCCTTCATTACGGAAGACACGACTGATTTCGTATACTTTTTCCATACCGCCTATTACTAAACGCTTCAAATGTAATTCTAAAGCAATCCGTAAGTATAGTTCCATGTCTAATGCATTATGATGTGTAATGAAAGGTCTAGCTGACGCTCCACCTGCTAGATTATGTAAGACAGGAGTTTCAACCTCTAGATAATCTAAATCGTCTAAATAATGTCTCACTTCGCGAATAATCTTTGAACGGTTGACAAAGCGATCAAAACTTTCTTCGTTGGCAATTAGGTCTAAATAACGTTGGCGATATTTCTGTTCAACGTTTGTCAAACCATGGAATTTATCAGGTAGTGGTCTTAAAGCTTTTGTTAAAGGAATAAATTCCTTTGCTTTAACTGAAAGTTCCCCTGTTTTTGTCTTAAACAAGTTGCCGCGAACCCCCACAATATCTCCTAAATCGGCAGCGTTCCACCAAGTAAAGGCAGCTTCACCCACTTGATCCTGGCGAACATAAATCTGCAGCTTGCCTTTCATGTCTAACAGGTGAGCAAAACCTGCTTTTCCTTTTCCGCGCTTAGAAACGATACGGCCAGCAATAGAAACTTCAATCGCTTCTTTTTCTTGCAAGTCTTCTTTGGATAAGTGATCATACTTTTCAATTAAAGCCTTTGAATAGTCACTGCGTTCAAATCCTGCAGCAAAAGGATTGACTCCTGCTTCAGACATTTCTTGCATCTTTTGTCTTCTGACTACTAACTGGTCATTTAATTCTTCAAATTCTGGATTATCTTTTACATCAGACATTGGCTTTCCTCCCACTATTTCTTTATACTGTCCCTTTCATTTTACATGAAGTCGTTCAGTTTGTCATGGTGATAATAGAGCGATCTTATTGATTAGCTAAGATCGCTTTTAATTCTTCTTCACTAAATTGATAAGTCGCACTACAATATTGGCAAATAACCTCTGCTCCCTTATCCTCGTCAATCATTTGCTGTAACATATTAGAATCCAAAACTGCAAGTGACTTACGAAAGCGCTCTTTACTACATGGACAATAAAATTCAACTGGTTGCTGCGAAATAACTCGGCTATTATTCAATCCAACTAATGAATCCAAAAGATCTGTAATCACTTCTGATCCGTCGATTAACTCTGACAGCGAACCAAGCGACTTAATCCTTGTTTCCAGTTGATCAATCACTTCGTCAGATGTCCCAGGTAAAACTTGAATCATAAAGCCCCCAGCTGATTGAACTGATTCATCTGGATTGACAAGCACACTCAAGCCAATAGAAGAGGGAGTTTGTTCCGATACTGCCATATAGTAAGTAAAATCTTCGCCCAGTTCACCTGAAATAAGCTCAACTTGGCCAGTAAAAGCTTCTGAATCCGCAAGGTATTTACTGACCTTCAAACTACCAGGAAGCCCAACCGCTCTCGCTACATCCAACTTGCCTTTACTATTTAACTCTAAAGCCACGTTCGGATTTGATACATACCCTCTAATTCGACCTTGGGTATCGCCATCACAAGAGATTAATCCTAAAGGACCATTACCTTTAATCTGAACAAGCAGGTGGTCATCCCCTTTTAGATTGGCTGACAAGAGAGCTGTAGCAACCAAGCTTCGCCCCAATGCAGCTGTAGCCGTATGCCACGTTTGATGTTTTTCTTGTGCTCGCTTAACTAAGTCCGTCGCATCTACTACAAATACGCGTATTTGATCATCAAAAGCTAATGCTTTGATTAACTGCCCTTTCATTTTTTTCCTTCTTTCTATTTCATTCGATGATAAAAGACAGGCGAGGGCCTGTCTTTTAACTTAACTATTTGACTTCGTCCTTTGAATCCAAATCTTCGTTAGAATTTTCTTTAGGGTCATCTTCCAAAGATTTTTGTTTAGACTCTTCAAAGTCAGACGGATCTTCCACAACTTCTGCTGCTTCCGTTTCATCTAATTTAGGCATTTCACCTGTTTCAAAAAGAGCTTTAATTTGGCGAGCATCTAAGGTTTCAACTTCTAAGAGCTTTTCTGCGATCAGATTTAACTGTTCTCGGTGCTCATTAATAATACGATAAGCTTCCATTAAAGCTTCCTTCATAATACGGTGAATTTCCTTATCGATTTCATAAGCCACTTGCTCAGAATAAGAGGTATGGTCTTCTGTACCATAGCGACGTCCTGCAAATGGTTGGCTATCACTCTCATATTGAACGGTTCCAATTGTTTCAGACATCCCGTAACGAGTCACCATACTACGTACTATAGCTGTCGCTTGACGGAAGTCATCACTGGCTCCTGTTGACTGATGGTTAAAGACAATTTCTTCCGCCGCACGACCTCCTAAAAGACCTACAACTTGCTCAAATAATTCTTTATAGGTAACAATGTATTGATCTTCTTTAGGAAGCATAATAGCATAGCCACCTGCACGACCACGTGGAACGATAGTCACCTTATGGACTGTACGGGCTTCACTTAAAACCATACCAATTACAGTATGTCCTGCTTCGTGGTAAGCAACCGTTTTTCTTTGACGCTCCGAAACGACAGCATCTTTTTTAGCAGGTCCTGCAATCACACGATCATGTGCTTCGTCTAAATCAGGCGCTGTAATTTCTTTACGGTCAAAGCGGGCTGCAATTAAAGCTGCTTCGTTTAAAAGATTTTCTAAATCGGCTCCTGAAAAACCGGGTGTTTGTTGAGCAATCACTTTTAAGTCAATATCAGAAGCTAACTTTTTATTACGAGAGTGAACTTTCAACACGGCTTCTCTGCCTTTAACATCTGGATTGCCTACTAGTATTTGACGGTCAAAGCGCCCAGGACGTAAAAGAGCCGGGTCCAAGACATCTGAACGGTTAGTCGCAGCCATAACAATGACACCTTCATTTCCTTCAAAGCCGTCCATTTCAACAAGCAGTTGGTTAAGTGTTTGCTCACGTTCATCGTGGCCCCCACCCATACCTGCTCCTCTTTGTCGGCCTACAGCATCGATCTCGTCAATAAAAATAATAGCTGGTGCTTCTTTTTTTGCATTTTCAAATAAATCACGGACACGTGAAGCTCCCACCCCAACAAACATTTCGACGAACTCAGAACCTGAGATTGAGAAGAAAGGCACACCTGCTTCACCAGCAACGGCTTTTGCAAGTAAGGTTTTACCTGTACCTGGAGGTCCTTCTAAAAGCACTCCAGCTGGTATTCTTGCACCTAGAGCTGTAAACTTCTTAGGCTCTTTTAAAAACTCAACAATTTCAACTAGCTCTTGTTTTTCTTCATCGGCACCGGCAACGTCAGAGAATCTAACTTTGACTTTTTGTTTTGAGACATCTTTAGACTTAGACTTACCAAAGTTCATGACACCCTTTCCGCCACCACCACTAGCTTGCATCATGGTATACATCAAGAAAAAGCTAGGAATCAGTAATAGTAGGATAGGTAAAAAATTTAACCAAATACCTGCTGAAGACTCCGGCATTGATTTAAATTTTACATTTTTCTCTTTGGCTAATTCAGTCACTTGGCTAATGGTCGAATCATTTGGTAAGATATCTGTCTCAAACAATTGAGTTTTACTATCACCTTTGATGACTTCAACCGCTTTATCACTCGTTTTGTTTTCAGCTTCTATCGGTTGATACTTACCTTTCACATGATAAACTCCTGCTCCCGGTTGCATCTCAAATTCAGCAATTTTATCGGCTTCAAGTTGTTGAACAAATTCAGATATCGTGATCTTTTTAGTAGAATTTAAAAACGATCCACCATCTGTCATTAAACTAAAGCCGCCTAAAATAGCCAAACCGATTAAAATAGAAACGAGGGGGTTTCGAAAGGGATTTCGAAAGGGATTTCGATTTGGATTAGGTTTTTGCATTCGTTTCTTTCTCCTTAACTTCGATTATTGATTAAAAATATACTTAATCTTTTGATAAAAATAATTAGTCTCACTGACTATTTTAAGAATAGATTTCAGCTTTTAAGACCCCAATATAAGGTAGATTACGATATTTTTGATCATAATCTAGTCCATATCCTACTACAAACTCATTAGGAACTTCAACTCCGACATAATCTACTTTGACATCTGCTTCTATACGACGCTCTGCCTTATCTAGTAGACTGCATATTTTGATAGAATTGGCTTTACGAAAGTTTAGTAGATCCATGATATACTTTAAAGTTCTTCCAGTATCAATAATATCTTCGACTATTAAGATGTCCTTGCCTTCTACACTGCTATTCAAGTCTTTTATTATTTTGACTTCACCAGAAGACTCTGTAGCTGATCCATAACTTGAAACATCCATAAAGTCAATTTCTACATAGCAATCCATCTGACGGATTAAATCTGCCATAAAAAGAGCGGCTCCACGTAAGATACCTACTACCAGCACTTCTTTCCCTTGGTAATTCGCTGTAATTTCTTTACCTAGTCGTTGGACAGTAGCTCGTAATTCTTCTTCTGTTACAAGTACTTTTAAAACATCTTGTTCTAACATATTGACTCCTTTTCTTTCTCAAAGTGTATTAATGTATTTTAACATAACTCTTTATTTTCTTGCACCTTTTTAGTACATCTTTTGAATCAAAAGGTAATGTGTAATATTTTCTGGTTTTTGTGGTTGGTACTTAGAGGAACTCTGATGACCAATCATCCAAATCACTTCGTTAGTGTCATTAACAATTAACCAAATTTTATCTCTTACGGATGAAGGGATTTTTTCATCAATTAAGATTCTAGAAATTTTCTTGTGATAAGCTCCTTTGCTTGACTTCAACTCAATCAAATCCCCGTCTTGACGATGACGAATATGAAAGGCGGGGGGATTCTCTTCTTCTGATAGGTCAAGTGCCAAGAAATCATCTACTGCCTTACGCATTTGATTATTAACAAAAGAGCGGTTGAAAAGACCAATCCATAGCCCATTCCCTAGGCTAAACCACTTATTATTGGTAGATAAGTCCACTCGATAATCAGAAAGAGCTGGTGCTTTTCTTTCTTCCGGCTCGATAAAGATGTAATCATATTCTCGACGCGACACCCATCCTGGAGCTAAATTAAAGCGGTAATTTGGTGTTTCAGTATTTAAAATTTGATCCAGCAAGTGACTGATAGCCTCTTTATCATATTGACCAGCCACTTCTATAAAGCGCTCTTCGAAAAAAATGGTCAAAAAGACTTCTCTAAAATCATCAGACAATTCACGCCATTTTTTAACATCAAAGGCCCAACGCTTGTCTTCAAGTTTAGCTAATAATAATGGTTCTTGACACATATAAGTCTCATAATGTGCTTGGTAGGAAGAGGTCAGCTGTTGTTGCATCGCAAATAAATTATGATAAAATTGCGGATTTTCAAGTTCAATTTTAGGTAAGTACTGCTTGCGAATACGATTTCTTAAATATTCTGTTTCATGATTGCTTTCATCTTCATAGTAAACAATCTGGTGGTTCTCAGCATATTGATAGAGCTCTGCTTTTCTAAAATTAATTAAAGGACGCATCAAGGCTGTCACAGTAATTTCATTATTACTAGCTTTCATGACTCTTTGATAATTATCACGTATTCCCGTCAATCCTTTTAACGAAGTCCCTCGAATCATTCGCATAAACATAGTTTCAACAGCATCGTCTAGATGATGGGCGGTCATTAAACAGTCCCCTTTACTAGCATCTAAAACATCAGCTAGAAATTGATAACGTGCTTGTCTAGCATTTGCTTCAATATTTGACTTGCTTGGACTCTCCCACTTAGATACAAAGTAAACCAATTGATGACTCTTAGCCGTGTTTACAACTAGGGTCTGTTCTTTATCATGAGTTTCGGGGGATCTTAGTCGATGGTTAAAATGAGCCACTACTAATTGCCGATCCCTATATTCATTTAATTGAACCAACTCTATCATTAAATGGAGGAGAACCATCGAATCAACGCCTCCAGAAATAGCTAAAACAATCGTTTTGCATTCTTCCCAACCGGGCCAAGATTCTACTTTATTCTTAAATTGTCGAAAGGTTGCTTCCATAGCTTACCACCTCTGCCTCGTTCAAAATAAAGACTGCAAATAGACTGGCTAAAGTCTATTGCAGTCGGCAATATTTTATCAATTAACTACGGCGTCCACCACGTCCGCCTCGTTTTCCTTCAGTATTACGTTTCAGTGAAATTAAACGATCTTCACTATCTTTCAAGAAATTACTCATTAATTGATCGAAATCATCATTGTTTTTTTGAGCATATTTACCAGAAACATTTTGGTTAGGATAAGAGTTACCCTTGCCTTGCGGAACTTTTGGATATTCTTGATGGAAATTGCGACGAGTAGCTTCTTTTGGTTTACGATACTTGGCAGTAGACCCATCATTATTCTTTTTATCTTGATAAGAGTTGGCTGGTTTATCAACTGCTTGGCGTATTGATAAGCCGATCTTTCCATCATCAGCTACCGAAACCACCTTCACGGTGACTTCATCTCCCAATGATAATACTTCGTTGATGTCATTAACAAACCCATCTGAGATTTCACTTATATGGACTAATCCTGATTGATTATTATCTAAGGCAACAAAGGCTCCAAAATTTTTGATTCCTGTAACCTTACCTGTAACTTTTTGTCCTACTTCTACCGCCATATAATTCTTTTTCCTCCTATTAATACTTTAATTTTTTTACTGTTCACTTGACTCTTCGTTTAGATCGAAGATTATTTCGTTATCTTTTGAAAAAAAGTAATCTTTGCGGGCCAATTTGGCAATATAATCTTTGTCTTTTGATAAAATATACTCTTTTTCTGCCTGCTTGTTTTCCGCTTTAACCTTATTCAATCTCTCTTCCGCTTGAACCAATTGACTGTTGACTTCACTTTGCTTATGAAGCGCTTGAAGAAGCGAGAAAAGCGATAAACAAGTCAAAAAGACCCCTACTGAAAACGCTATATACTTTAATAAAGACTCCTGTTTGCTTTTTGAAGGGCTTATATGACCTGCGCTTTGATCAAAGGGGATGATTTTACGATTGGCTGACTGATTATTTTTTTCATTCAATTTTTTCACCACTCTCTCATTTTTGAGTATAGCAGTAATTTAATAAGAATGCACCCTATAATATTTGGTTTTTAATTAATTTTAGTGAATTCTTCACTAATTAATTCATACATCTTCGCTGCGTCTTCTTTTTTAGTTGACTCTTGTAATTCTTTTACCTTTATTGTCATTACACGGTTACCAAAAGTAATGGTTATTTCATCATCTACTTTGACAGTCGAACTTGATTTAGCAACTTGACTATTAATCTGAACTCTTCCTTGGTCTGCTACTTCTTTAGCTACGGTTCTTCTCTTAATAATTCGCGATATTTTTAAAAATTTATCTAAACGCATACTTTAATACTCCTTTTTACTTTAGTGCATGATTTAAATCTTTTTGACGCTGTTGATAATTTTGCTTAATTTGATAGGCTTGCTCTAATAATTTCTTTAAGAGACTTAAAATTTCATAACTCTCTTTTCCTTGAATGGTCAATTTAACCAGCATTCGATCTTTAGGTTTAGTGACTGTTTCTCTCGCTTGAACATCCTGCAGGGCTTGATAAATATTAGGGCCATAGAAAAATTGTGTGGCTTCTTCGCTGAAAGTCAAAACGACATATTGGTGCTGCCTTTTAATAGTAAGCATGCCCGTTTGACTAGCTAAATACCGGAGTAAAGCGATATCTAATAAGTCAGCTACTTGGTCAGGGTATTCACCGTAGCGATCAATTAATTGATCTTGAACCTCGCGATAAGAATCAAAGGAATCAATTCGTTGGATAGCTTTATAAGCTGCAATTTTTTGGCGTTCATCTTCAATATAACTAGCAGGTAGATAGGCATCAATGGCTAAGTCAATTTCAGTATCACTTTGATTGAATACTGCCTGCTGGTTTTCTTTACCTTGCTTTTTGTCGACCGCTTCTTTCAATAATTGAGAATATAAATCAAACCCGATGGAATCGATAAAGCCAGATTGTTGTGCCCCTAAAAGATTGCCTGCTCCACGAATTGAAAGGTCGCGCATAGCAATTTTAAAACCAGATCCCAATTCGGTGAATTCACGAATGGCATTCAGTCGTTTTTCACTGACCTCACTTAATTGCTTCATAGGATCATACATTAAATAAGCATAAGCGAGTCGATTGGTTCGCCCCACTCTTCCTCTTAATTGGTAAAGAGTGGATAAGCCCATTTTATCTGCATGGTCAATAAATAAAGTGTTGGCATTAGGAATATCGACTCCCGTTTCAATAATAGTAGTCGTCACTAATAAGTCATAGTCTCCTTGAACAAAGTCATATAGAACATTTTCTAATTCAATTTCACTCATTTGACCGTGAGCAACCGCAACACGTGCCTCAGGAACTAATTGAGCGAGTTCTTCTGCACGATGATAGATAGTAGCTACACGATTATAAAGATAAAAGGCCTGTCCTCCGCGAGCAATCTCACGTTCCAAGGCAGATTTAATGGCCCCTTCATTCCGTTCCATTACATAGGTCTGGACAGGATAACGATTACTCGGCGGTGTTTCAATCACAGATAAATCTCTCACTCCAATCATCGACATATGAAGAGTTCGAGGTATTGGAGTAGCTGTTAATGTTAAAACATCCACTTGCGATCTTAATTGCTTCAATCGCTCTTTATGTTTCACACCAAAACGCTGTTCCTCATCGACGACTAATAAGCCTAAATCTAAAAATTCAATATCTTTCGATAAAATCCGGTGAGTTCCCACTACAATTTGACAAGCGCCTACCTTTAAGTCTTTGATTGTCTCTTTTTGATTAGTCTTGGTCACAAAACGACTAAGCATCCTGATATTGAATGGATAATCAGCGAATCGTTCAATCAATGAATTGTAATGTTGTTGAGCCAATATAGTTGTTGGCACCAAGAAGGCTACTTGCTTACCATCCATCACCGCCTTAAAAATGGCTCGCATGGCTACCTCAGTTTTTCCATAACCAACATCCCCAATTAATAAACGATCCATCGGTCTTTCTTTTTCCATATCTTTCTTTATTTCTGAAGCTGATTGTAGCTGGTCAGGCGTTTCTACATAAGGAAAAGCATTTTCGAACTCTTGCTGTTCAGGACTATCTTCACTAAAGGCAAAGCCCTTGTCTTTTTCACGTTTAGCATAGAGTTCAATCAACTCATCCGCAATATCTTCAATTTTACTTGAAACTTTTTGCTTAGTTTTCGTCCATTCTGTACCACCTAAACGATGAATTTTAGGTGTTTTAGCTTCACCAGAGGCAACATATTTTTGAATAAGATGCAATTGGTCAATGGGCACCATCACTTTGGCGTTATTTTGGTATTCAATAACTAGTAAATCACGATGGGAACCAGCAATTTCCATGGTTTCCATTCCAGTATAGCGGCCAATCCCATGATTAATATGGACCACGTAATCGCCAGTTTCCAGTTCATTATAAGATTTTATTCGCTCAGCATTAGAAAGTTTTTGTTGTTTAATCACTTTCTTCTTCATACGATTAAACAATTCTTTTTCAGTCAGTAAAACCCATTTATCATTTGGTAACTCGAAGCCATGGCTTAGGTTTCCAATGAGCAGGTTTACCTGGCCTGGCAGAAAATCATCTTGTTCTTGGATATGTATCGGATCAATTTGATATTCAGCAAATAGTTGCCGCACCTTTTCGGCCCGCTTTTTTGATTCAACAATAATTTGAATATTTTGATTTTGATTCAACCAATGATCTATCTCTGCTTTTATTAATGGCATCTGATGATAAAAGGCATTCATTGTCCGGTAAGAAAAATGATGAATACTAGCTAATGCCTGCTTGCCCATACTCTTTTGAATCAAATCAAAGAAGATGACTGCATGCTTACTTTGATTAATTTGATCGAATGCTGATAACTTTAATGGTTGATTGGGAAATAGATGACCCTTTAAGGTCTCCTGTTCCAACCAAAATTGATCATGCTCAATTAATTGGATTTCTTCTTGATGAATTTTTGAGAACTCATTGACTACTAAACGCCCTGAAACATGCATATAATCCAAAAGGGAATGCCCCTTAGGATCGTAAAAAGATAAAAAAGCTTGGCTCTTATCAAGTGTTTGATTATGGTTTAAACCTTCAAGCTGCTCACCCATAAATTGCTTTAGCTTTTGTTTCATCTCTTCATCTTTGATTTTTTTACTCGCCTTCTTAATTGCTTCATCCAATTGCTCTTTAATACTTTCTTGTTGTTTTTTAGTAAATAGCACATCAGTAGCAGGTTCAATCTTTATCGTTTGAAGGTTTTTCTTTGAAACTTGGCTTTCTGCATCAAAGTAACGGATAGAATCGAGTTCCACATCAAAGAAATCTAAGCGAATAGGAGAGGGAGCGGTTAGAGGATAAAAGTCAATGATACTCCCCCTTACAGAGAACTCCCCGGGGGTCATAACCATTGCTACTTTTTGATAACCTAGTTCAAATAAAATATTTTCTAAGTCTTCTCTTTCAATCTCATAACCAATCGTCAATTCCAATTGGTTGGCTAACCAATCTTCAACTGGCGAAAGTCGCTTACGAATACCAGACACATTGGTTAAAGCAATAACAGGCTCTTTACTCAATAAGGCTTGTAAACATTCTACTCTTTGCGCCCGACCTTCTAGAGAAGCTGTAGAATATTCTAGCGCCAAACTCTCTTCCGCAGGAAAAGAATATATAGCGACATTAGGTAGCAAGCTGGAAAGATCTTCAAACATTTGGATTAAGTGATTCGGATTGCTTTCCAGTATAATCATTTGACTCGGAGCCTCTTGATATAGTTTAGCGATATATATTGCTTTCCCACTACCATCTAGACCCGTCACTAAATGAGGAAGATTAGAATTATTTGCTTTATTTATAGTATTTATACTTTGATCAAAGGCTGCCGTTTGCAACTTATCTAACATCAAATCTCTCCTTATACATCCAACACAAAAACATGAAGCAGGGATATCCTTACTCCATGATTATTTTCTATTATAAAAATTCATTACTTCACTGTAAGGTTTTCCACCAACCCAGTCTGTTAAAGCATTCGCTGCATGATCAATTGCTTGAGTAACAAGTGGTAAGCTGTCCTTATCAAAAGGAGCTAAAACATGATCAATGACCTTCCAACCTGCTTGTGGACGGCCAATCCCAACTCTTATACGCTTAAAGTCATTCGTTCCAAGCATATGAATAATCGATTTCATGCCATTATGCCCACCGGCAGAACCTTTTTCACGAAGGCGAATACGACCTGGTTCGAGATCTAAATCGTCATAGACTACTATTAAATCCTCTACCGCAATACCATAATAAGACATTAAGGGTAAAACAGCTTGTCCCGAATTATTCATATAGGTAAAGGGTTTAACTAATAAAATCTTATCTGATTGATTCCGCCAAATGGTAAAATCTGCATCAAATTTTTGATCAGTAAAGTTTAAGCCTTCTTTATCTACTAAACGATCGATTGCTTCAAAGCCAGCGTTATGTCGCGTATTGGCATAACGTTCACCTGGGTTACCGAGACCAACAATCATTTTCAAGAGCGACACCTCCATAAGATATACAATTAATTATACCATAGCTTGCATCACAAAATAAGAAAGAGCCTTACTCAATAACAAGTAAGCCTCTTTAAAACTTGAAAGTTTAAAATTCGATTTCAACCGCATTAGTTAATATGTCTCGATAAGAAAATGATACACGATCCACATTGTCTTTCTCATCTAAGTCAACAATAAAAATTGACCGATAAGTTTCAGCAAGTGTTCCACGACGCTCTCGTTTCTTCTTACGCCCCATTTGAACAGTTACAACAATCTCTTCTCCAACTCTTCCATCAAGCATTGACTTGATTTCAATCAGGTCTTTTGGCATCTTATCACCTCATACCATATTATATCACAAATTCTTAAATTTTACAATATAACATAAGTAAGAATAACTTGCAATGTGTTAAACGTAAATGATAATGTCTCATGTTAAACGTAAATGATAATGTCTCAAGAGAACACAAATCAAAATGTCCCACTA